>JAHEBI010000018.1 GCA_024642325.1 Eudoraea sp.
CGATCCGTTATATTATTTCAATACACATCCCCATTATAATGCTTGTCATGTTGCCTATCTTTTTTAAATGGCTGCCTTCCCAACTGTTTTCACCAATACATGTCATATTTCTTGAACTTATTATGGGACCTACATGTTCCATTGTTTACGAAAATGAGAATATTCCAAATGAAAAATTAAAATACCCTGTGGATTCAAGCCACAAGAATTTACTTGATGTATCACAACTCTGGATTACAATAGCACAGGGTTTAATGATTACGGCTGGATGTTTAATTATTGGGTATTATGGAAGCTATTATGAGTTGGGTGAATTAAAAATTCGTTCGTTGATTTTCAGCACTCTCATTTTCTCGAATATATTGCTTACACTTATTAACCGTTCATTCAGCCAAACAATCCTCCAGACCATAAAACAGAAAAACAGCTATATCCCTGTTATAATAGGAATTTCAATTATTTTGCTGTTGTTGATATTTAATGTTCCCTACATAACCAGTTTTTTCAGCGGCTCTCCTCTACAATTCCGGGAGTATTTGTTTTCGTTTTTAATTGCTTTTCTATTTACCATTTGGATTGAACCTGTAAAATATTTGAAAGCCCGCAAAGAATCATTGAAACCAGAACCAAAAATTTCAGGATAATGCCCGAAGAAAAAACCAATAACGAGGGCTAAACTGCATTGGTAAACAATTTAACCACACAGTCGGCGTTCACAGCATCCTAAAAGCTTCTTGGAAAAGGTATATGATTTATATCATTTGACTGATTTCGATTGCCATGTACATTTATACACATTTATTTATTGGCCCTAACGCTTATGATATGGTAATTTCATTAGCATGACAAGAAAGAATTATTCCAACTGTTGAAAGTAAACCTTTCACCAGGGACAATCATACTCAATTCGCTATAAATGCTCAATATATTCATTAAACAGTATTAACCTGAAATGTGGTCATATGAAAACTATTTCGCTGCTTTCAATGTTTATTATTTTAAATCTGATTCAGGCTCAGCAGGCAGGACCTCTGGTGTCCTTTGTTCAATCCGGAGGTTATATGCCCGGCATTGCAGGTGTTCGAGACTATGCCAACCCGGGACAAGATGGGCTTTTCCTTATAGATCACAATATATTTTTAAATGCTGATACCTACTATGACCGGAATGGGAATAAAGTAAATAGTATTCAGGGTCCTTTAGGAAATACAATACCTCTTGATATTGATATTTCAGGCTATATCAATAGCCTTATGCTCATTTATGCGACTCCCAAACTTCCGTTTTTAGGAAACGCACAGTATTTATTTATTGCTTCGCCTAATTATACCACAGCCAGTGCCAGGATTGGTCTTGGTGAGTTGATTAACAATCAACCGATTGAAGGAGGTGCCTCCGGATTTGGAGATTTAGTTATCTCACCACTTATGCTTTCCTGGGGATTTGAGAAATTTGATATTACAAGTGGTTATATTTTTTATGCACCTACCGGGAGATATGATACCGGAGCAAATGATAATATAGGTCTGGGATACTGGTCTCACATTATTCAATTAGCCTCTTATTACTATCCAAAAGCAGACAAATCAACCGCACTGTTGTTGATGCCATCTTACGAATTTCACAGTAAAATAAAAGATGCAGATGTTAAGCCGGGAAGCCGTTTCACTATAGAATATGGGGTTAGTCAATATTTATCCGAACGATTTGAAGTTACCCTGCAGGGAGGCCATGCATGGCAGGTTGGTGAAGATTCCGGAGGCGATGTGTATTGGGATAAATCGGTTAAGGATCGAATGAGTGTTTTTGGTATAGGCGCCAGCTATTGGTTTGTTCCGGAGACCTTTTACGCCAATGTGAAATATACTGGCACATATGGCCTCAGGCAACAATTTAATTCCAATTTATTTCAAGTAGAATTGCTGATCATCCCTAACTTTCTTAAAAGTAAGCCTGCATTGGATGAATAATATATAATCCATATCCTGAAAAAAACAGTTATTACAACTGTTCAATAAAACAGAATGACAGGATACAACATGGCATAATAGGCCAATACAATGGCACTTAAACCAAAAGCAGGCATTTGTTATAAACCTGCTTAAATCAATCATTTAATTATGAATGATAAGATTATAGTACTATTCACTTTGCGATTGACTACGGCCTGTTTAATTATAAAGAAAACAAACGAAACACAGAATTATATTCAAAATACTTAAAATTTGGGAGCTGTTTTCGAAATGTCAGGGCCATTAATTTAAGACAAGCAAAAAACCCCAAAGATGGTATAAATATAATTATCATGTTAGTGCCAAAACGTAATGCTAGTCAGCCTATAAGACCATGCGGTAAATCTATTAGGTCTTTGAAACCAGCAAAACTATCAGATCCTCAACTATTAATAACAACGGGTGATTTCGGAAATTTAAAATCCAATTGAATTGGGAATTGAATTCAGACAATAAAGCGCTGTCTTATTTGTAATTACATTCCAAATAATTACATTTAGACCCTTGGGTTTAGCAATTATAAAATTAAATTTTAAACCATTTTAATGAGTAACAATAAAATTGTTGTAGGTAGTGAAGAGTGGTGTGCGCTTCCACAACTGAATATTCCCGCAATAAAAGTTCGTGTAGATTCCGGTGCAAAGACATCGGCTTTGCATGCGGTAAACATCATACCTTTTAAAAAAGATGGTGATCCCTGGGTGAGGTATGAAGTGCATCCCATACAAAATGAGGGTAAGACAACCATTTATTGTGAATCGCCTGTAATGGATAAAAGAAAGGTAAAAAGCTCAAGTGGCTATGGAGAAATACGGTACGTAATAAAGACTGTTTTAGCAATAGCGAAATCTTCCTGGGAAATTGAAATCACCTTAACGAACCGGGATTCCATGGGGTATAGGATGTTGTTAGGCAGACAAGCTATGGCAGGAAAAATGATGGTGGACCCGGAGGCCGCTTTTCAATTGGGAGAACTTTCTAACCAAATTTTAAAACAGCATTACAAAGTGTATGTCAATAAGCCATCGGGGCTTAAAATTGGCATATTGGCAAGCAACCCGGATTTATACAGTAATAGGAGGATCATAGAGGCCGGTGAAGAACGAGGTCATCAAATGGAATTTTTATATATCAAAGATTGCTATATTAAGCTTGATGGGAAAAATCCTGAAATGCACTACCGAGGGGGAAGAATTTTAGATGATTTTGATGCAATAATACCCAGAATAAGACCTAGCATTACCTTTTATGGTTGTGCTTTAACCCGCCATTTTGAAGCCATTGGGGTCTATGTACAAAATTCTGCCTCTTCCATTACCCAATCCAGAGATAAGCTATATTCATTACAATTGCTCATTAATAACGGTTTACCAATACCTACAACGGGCTTTGCCAATTCCCCGTTAGACACTGATGATTTAATTAAAATGGTTGGCGGGGCACCCCTGATTGTTAAATTACTGGAAGGTACCCAGGGTAAAGGAGTTGTTCTGGCCGAGACAAAAAAAGCAGCCGAAAGCCTTATCAATGCCTTTAAGAGTTTACGGGCAAATATTTTGGTTCAGGAATTCGTAAAAGAGGCCGGAGGAAAGGACATCCGATGCTTTGTCATCAATGGCAAAGTCGTTGAAAGTATTATGCGCACGGCTGCCCCTGGGGAGTTTAGGGCAAATATTCATATGGGAGGAACCGCTCAATTGGTAAAAATTACGCCTGAAGAACGAAGGATCGCAATTTTAGCGGCAAAGACCATGAATTTAAAAGTTGCAGGAGTTGATATAATAAGAGGACATCACGGGGCTTTATTGCTCGAAGTTAATTCTTCACCAGGCCTTGAAGGGATTGAAGGAGTCTCCAAAAAGGATATAGCCGGCTTGATGATAGAAGCCATAGAAAAAGATTTAAAAACCAAAGAAAATAAGTTAATTCCTAAGAGGTAGGCTTCATATACATGATATTTGCAGAATAATTGCAAACAATTTTTAGATTAAAAATATGATACAAAACATTGAAAATATAGAATTACAATTTTTGACTATAAATGACTACCAGGAATTAAAACAGGCGATGATCGAAGCATATTCCAACATGCCCAATTCCTATTGGAAAGAATCTCATATTCAATCATTGATTACCAAATTTTCTGAAGGACAGGTTGTGATTAAAGTAAATGATCAGCTTGCCGGATGTGCACTCTCCATTATTGTTGATTACGATAAATTTGATGATCATCATACCTACAAGGAAATAACGGGTAACTACACTTTTGACACACACAATAAAGATGGGGATGTTTTGTATGGAATTGACGTTTTTATCAAATCTGAATACCGGGGGTTAAGACTGGGTCGCAGATTGTATGATTATAGAAAGGAACTTTGTGAAAAATTAAACCTGAGAGGAATCGCCTTTGGAGGTAGAATTCCAAATTATTCCAAACATTCCGAACTATTATCCCCCAAAGAATATATAGAAAAGGTTAAAAGAAAAGAAATTCACGACCCTGTATTAAATTTTCAAATATCCAACGATTTTCATCCTTCAAAAGTTTTAAAAGGCTACTTGGAAGGAGATGAAGCCTCAAATGAATTTGCAGTTTTATTGGAATGGGATAACGTGTATTACCAAAAACACGTGTCAAAAACATTCACTAAGAAAAAAGTGGTGCGTTTAGGTTTAATTCAATGGCAAATGAGGTTGTATCACAACCTGGTTGAATTAATGCAACAGGCAGAGTATTTCGTGGATGCCGTTTCTGCCTATCGGTCCGATTTTGCTTTATTTCCCGAATTCTTTAACGCACCCCTTATGGCAGATGACAATCATCTCCCGGAATCAGAGGCAATAAGAGAATTAGCCAAACATACCCCTGCCATAGTCCAAAAATTTTCTGAACTGGCAATATCCTACAACATAAATATTATTACAGGTAGCATGCCTGAATTAAAAGACGATTTTCTGTACAATGTTGGCTATTTATGCAAAAGAGATGGAACCACGGAAAGGTATGAAAAACTTCATGTAACCCCTGATGAAGCTAAGGTTTGGGGAATGCAAGGCGGGAAAAATTTAAAAACTTTTGACACCGACTGTGGAAAGATTGGTATACTTATCTGCTATGATTCTGAATTTCCTGAGCTAAGTCGGATTTTAGCAGATGAAGGAATGGATATTTTATTTATTCCTTTTTTAACAGACACTCAAAATGGGTATTCAAGAGTGCGTCATTGTGCCCAGGCGAGGGCTATCGAAAATGAATGTTATGTTGCAATAGCAGGAAGCGTCGGGAATTTGCCAAAAGTTCACAATATGGATATTCAATTTGCACAATCAATGGTTTTTACTCCTTGTGATTTTTCCTTTCCTGCAAATGGAATTAAAGCAGAAGCTACCACAAATACCGAAATGATATTAATTGCGGATGTTGATATTGATTTGTTGCGTGAATTGAATCAGTTTGGCAGTGTAAGAAATCGGAGAGATCGAAGGACAGATATTTTTGAATTAAAAAAGATTACTCCCAACGATGTATAATCGCTCTTAAATCGTTGGCAAGTACGGAAGATTGGATATGAAAAACCTGTTTCAAAGAACTATACTCCGGCTTCATTTATTTCTGCGTGGGGTTCGGTTTTAGAGATTCTACCCTGATTCCATTTCATGCCAAATAGAACCCTGCTAATAATCGTTTTTCGAATTACGAAATGATAAAGCAACCAAATGGATATCATGCAGGCTGTTACCAATACGATTAACTTTAGTCCGATGCTTATATCCCATTGAAGTATATAATAACCGGTAGCCACAATAACCGATTGATGAATTATATAAAACGGGTATACGGCAGTGTTCAAATAACTTAAATACCTGTTTTGAAAATTAAGATATCGCATACTATACCCGATTACAGACAAAATAATTGTCCAAATATGAAATCCGTCGAGTAAGCCGTAAACATACAAGCTAAACCCCTGGGTCTTTGGTTGGTTCAATTCCCAATTCCAATAATACTGCCAGATTAAGAGTACTGCCAATACTATCGCAATCGATAGGAACAATTTTCTGTACTTGAGGCAAATTTCCCAAAAAGTGGTAATACTACTTAATAGGAATCCGAAGAAATAAAAGGTAATTGACGAAATAAAAACATACCAGTCACTTATCAAACTACCCTGTTCCGGCCAATCTATGTACAACCAATAAAAATAGCATACAAATGGCAGGGCTAATGCGAGGTGGGCAATTGGCCTGGAAAACAGCTTGTTCATAGTAGGTTTCATATGATTGAGCCATTTGATTTTTGCCATAGAAAACAAGGGGAGCAAAAGTATTGTGAAAACAAATAAATATGCCACAAACCACATATGACTCCAGGTGAATGCGCCATCAGGATAAGGGACTATCTCATAAACAGAAGGATAAAACTCTGAATAGGTCATATTAATTCTACCTTTCTGAAGCCATTCAAAATATACCTGAATTGGGGTTATGAAGAATATGGCAAACGTAAGCGGGATAAAAAGACGCACAAATCGCTCTCCAAAGAAAGCTGGTATGGAGCGCTTTCGCAACGAAAATCGCACCCCTACACCTGCAATAAAGAATATTAATGGCAAGCGCCATTGATGAACCCACCAAATTACCCGCGTAATCCAGGGCGAAGTTTCTTCATTATTAATTTCCCAATTATAATGTTCAACAAATGGCACTGCACAATGGAAGACGATTAACGTCATAAAAGCCAAAACCCTTATCCAATCAATGTAGTGGAGTCGGTCTTTCACGATAGATGGTATCTAAATTGGTTTAATAGTAAGACGTTATTTGTATTAAAACGGTTGTCCGGATAAAGTATTTAGGAGCACAGCCTAGTTAAATTTTGCTGCCTGATGCGAGCCTATCCGCAAAATTGAGAGGATTATCCCCTTGATCGTTTCCATTTGACTAAATTAATTACTTCCCCTAACCCTCAAAAACCTCAAACCAATTTAATAACCTTTATGCTGACCAACAATTACCCTTGATCTAATTATTTCATAAGATTAGGTGAAAACCGGGGTCCATTATCCAATCCATATTTTTATAAAATGGATTTGAACTCTTATAACTTTTTGTAAAGGAAGATTCCGATGAAAATAATTATTGCCAAAATTGACATTAAAATAAGTGCCCGCCAGAAGATCAGGTCTGCAATGTCTTTAACATTTGTCACATTAAGGTTAATTCCCTGCTTGTTCAGTTCATTCAAATCCTCAAAACCCGCTTCACGCTGGATGGTCATTTCATTGCTTAAGTGTTCAAGCACAATTGCCCTCTCCTTTTGGATTTCCTCCAAAACGGCCATTCGCTCCTGCTTAATTGCTTCCAAAACAATTCTACGCTCTCCCATCAGATCTTGAATGGCCTTAGAGCGCTGATCATCAATTACTTCATGGCTGGATTCAATGAGCACCACTACTCTTTCCAATAAATACAGGAGTGTATCCATACGCCCATTTAATTGTGAATTGGCTAGGATATCATTTAACAAATATTCTGATTGCCAGCGTATTTGATTTGGCAGAATCTCCGTATAGGTATTAATCCTGGTGCTTAATTCATCAAGACTTTGGGCCATTCCTTCGGCAAGGCTTTTAAATTTTACCCTTTCTTCGTTCTGAATACTGGCCATAAGCGATAAAGTGGATTTCCTGTTGAAATAGGAACTGGTAATAGGATTCTGCTCAGCAAAATCCTGAACCATTTGAATTCCTTTGGAAATATCTCTGGGATGGGTAATATAAAGTCCAATATCTATTAATTCTCTCCAGAGTTTATCCGAGGCTCTTATAGCAATCCCCTGATGTTCCCCAAAAAGTTCCTTGCCCGCCCCCTTTTCAAAATACAGTTTCATCTGATAACTAAAAACCGAAACATCAATAAAGGCCGCAAAAGGATCCTTGCTAAAGATTGCGCCCTGAGCTACCGGAATAGCATTCATTTTCCAAAATAAAGCCTTATTATCAATTCTGTAATCATCGGATAAAAAGATAATACTATCGGCTGCTTCTGTAACCGTCCGCGCAAAGCCACGGAAATAATCATCCATGGTCAGCCTTAATTCCAGGGTCGATATTTCAATAGGGTCCCCACTTGGAGTAACTTTTTTCTTTTGCTGTGCAGTTGCAATCTGGCTTACCAATACCAGGAGGAGAATAAACCCTCTAATTAAAGATAATCTTAGGGTAATAACGGTCATGGCTATTGTGTATATGGAAAGCCTTTTCGGGCATCCTTATTAAATAGAACCTACTATAAAGGTACAATATTTACAAGAATTCTCCCCCACCTTAAAAGCATATTATTACGCATAAATAACCATTAGCACTCTGGTAATGCAATCTATTTCGTGAGACTGCGTTTCTTTAATGGATATATTCATACCAATTATAACCAAATGACCGAAAACCAGGATAATTTAAATAATCTTTTTAATAAGCTTGAAACACTTTTAAAAAGGCAGGATATTCTTTTAGGAGAAGTAAATACGCTAAAGGCAGAAATATACCGCCTAAAACAAACGGAAGCTCCACCAGTTGCAAAAAAGAAAGAATTAATTGGGGATAAATCCTCAAACCAGCCGGTTATGGAATCCAAAAAGCTGTACCGGGATGCCAATCATAGAATTTTGGGAGGTGTTTGTTCGGGGATAGCAGCATATCTAGGGCTTAACAGAGCTTTGATACGTTTTATATGGTTATTATTTTCTGGTATTGGATTTTTAGCTTATATAATTTTGTGGATTGTAATTCCTAAAACCAAAAAAGCCTTAAGCATCCAAAAACCGTTAAGAGACAGCGCCGATAAGCCTGTTTTTGAGGAAAAGATTGTTAAAGAGGAAAATGCTGTTATAGCGGAAAAACCTGTTTCAATCCATCACGCCTCTGTTAAAAATGAACCACCAAAAATAAATTTTAACTGGGAAAAATTTATAGGTGAAAACTTAATCAATAAAATTGGAATTGCCATCCTGATTATCGGAGTTGGAATAGGCGCAAAATATTCTATAGAGAATGACTTAATAAGCCCATTAACCCGGGTGGTATTAGGTTATCTGGTAGGATTGGGGCTTTTAGGGGTTGGCATGAAGTTGAAAGCTAAATATGAAAGTTTTAGTGCGGTATTAGTTAGTGGCGCTATGGCTATTTTATATTTTATGACCTATGTAGCATACAGCTTATATGACCTGTTTCCTCAAATCGTTACATTCCTGTTAATGGTAGTGTTTACAGTATTTATAATTATTGCTGCCTTAAACTATAACAAGCAGATTATTGCCCATATAGGGCTCGTTGGCGCATATGCAGTTCCTTTTCTGCTAGGTGATGATTCTGGAAAAATTGCGGTGCTTTTCGGTTATATGGCAATTATAAACAGTGGAATACTTGTCCTGGCTTTCAAAAAATACTGGAAAGGGCTTTACTTTTCATCTTTCGCACTCACCTGGCTGATTTTTGCTTCATGGTATGCATCGGCATATCAAACCGAGGAACACTTTGGATTGGCTTTATGCTTTCTCTCATTGTTTTTCTCCATTTTTTATGCCGCGTTTCTCGGCTTTAAATTACTACAGAAAGAAAAATTTGAAATCGCTGATATTCTCTTACTGCTGGCTAATTCATTCATTTTTTACGGCATTGGATACAGTATTCTGGCAAGACACGAAGCAGGCTCACAGTTTTTAGGTGTATTTACAATTTTTAATGGCGTATTACATTTTGCAGTCAGCTCATATATTTACAAACAAAAACTAAATGATAAAAACCTGTTCTATCTTATTTCAGGATTGGTTTTGGTTTTTATCACTATTGCTATACCCGTTCAGCTGGATGGAAACTGGGTGACACTTTTATGGGTTGGTGAGGCAGCATTATTGTTTTGGATTGGAAGGACAAAACAAATACCTGTCTATGAAAACCTTTCATACCCATTAATGATTTTGGCAGTTATCAGCATTTATCAGGATTGGTCAACCGGGTATTATTTAAGTTTTTATGACTCAAGCGTCGCAAAAATGACCCCCTTTATTAATATTAACTTTTTAAGTTCGCTACTATTCATTGCAGCATTCAGTTTCATTGCTTTTTTAAATTCCGGCAAAAAATACCTCCCTTCCTTAAGTTCCAGGAAAGAATTACAACAGATAGTTTCTTTTCTAATTCAGGCAGTACTTCTCAGTACAGTTTATATGGCGCTCAGACTGGAAATAGGAAACTATTTTGATCACCTTTTTGCGAACTCAAAATTAACGATGAATGAATATGAAGAATTCTTTAACTATGATTTACTGAACTTCAAAACAATTTGGATCATCAATTATTCGCTGCTGTTTTTATCGGTGCTTTCTTTTGTGAATATCAAAAAAATTAAAAACAGACAATTAGGTTTAATTAATCTTGCGCTAAATATAGTTGTTATCTCAGTTTTTTTAACACAAGGATTATATGTACTCAGCGAGTTACGTGAAAGCTATATAGAACAATCACTATCCGACTATTATCAGGTTGATGCTTTTAATTTGGCTGTCAGATATATTTCATTTGTGTTTTTTGCTATTATTATGGTGTCATGTTATACCTACATTCGAAAGGAATTTATGAAAGTAGATTTAAAAAAGACATTTGATTTGTTATTTCATATATCCATTTTATGGATAGCAACCAGTGAACTGATCAATTTAATGGATCTTTCAGGGTCTTCAGAATCCTATAAACTTGGCATTAGCATTCTTTGGGGTATATACGCTTTGTTGTTGATCGTTTTAGGCATCTGGAAACATAAAAAATACCTGCGAATAGGGGCAATAGCATTATTTTCAATCACTTTGATGAAACTTTTCCTCTATGACATCTCACACCTCGACACCATTTCAAAAACCGTTGTTTTTCTTTCACTGGGAATACTTCTATTGATCATTTCATTTTTATACAACAAATTCAAACATAAAATTTCCGATTAATTGAAAGCGAAAATCAGTGCCTTTTTTCTACTATTAATTTGTTCATATTCCTATGCTCAAAATGATCAATATACCTATAAAAGAGAATTGCTGGGAGTTACAGACCAATGGCACAAAATAGTTTTACCTGAAGAGGTCTTTGGAAAGGTATCCCCGGATTTATCAGATATTCGAATATTCGGACTGACGGAGTCCAATGATACTATTGAAGCTTCCTATATACTGCAGCTTCAAACGGAAAAGGTAGTTAGAACTGAAGTAAATTTTATACTATTAAATACTACTCACAATGAAAAAGGGTACTATTTTACCATGGAAGTACCTACGGAAGAATCTGTAAATCAGTTAATGCTGAATTTTAAACAGGATAATTTCGATTGGAAGCTGTCACTGGAAGGAAGTCAAAATCAGCAGGAATGGTTTACTATTGTTGATGATTATCGAATTCTGTCAATCAAAAACCCCGAAACCAGTTATCAATTTACCAAGGTTACTTTTCCGGAGACGAAGTACCGCTATTTTAGAGTTCTCATAAAAAGTAAAGAAAAACCGGATTTGTCTTTTGCAAGAATTGAATTTAATAAGGTTACCAATGGTAGTTTTAATACATACCCTATTGAAAAATCAGAAAGCAGTGAAGATAAAAAACAGAAACTTACGCTTGTTGAAATTGGTTTAAAAGCACCCGTTCCTGTTAGTTCTATTAAAATTGATGTTCAAAATACATTCGACTATTACCGGCCAATTACCATATCCTATACATCTGATAGTGTAAAAACAGAACAGGGATGGAAATATCAGTACAGGCAATTGACTTCGGGAACACTTAATTCCTTTGAGAACAATGAATTTGTATTTGAAAGTACGGTGCTTCAAAAGCTAAAAATCAGTATTTATAATCAGGACAATACGCCTTTAACAATTGAAGAGCTATCCGCCAGGGGTTACGCTCATGAATTACTGGTCAGGTTTACAGAACCCGCAACTTATTTCTTAACCTATGGGAACAAAAAAGCCTATAGACCAAGTTACGATATTGAACGCTTTGCGTCAAAAGTACCGGACACCCTGACTGCTTTAAGTTTGGGAGAAGAACAGCTCATTGATCAAAGAGAAATTCCGGCAACTGAGCCGTTGATCAAAAACAAAAATTGGCTGTGGGCTCTTATGATAGTACTCATAATGTTACTTGGATGGTTTTCATTAAAAATGATTAAAACTAAATAGTGGTCGATTATAGTTCTTCAGACACTTCTTTTTGAAGACTCTTAATTTATTATCATTATATAAACTCAACCAATACCGGGACAGATCATTTATTACACAGGAACTTTTAAACAGACACATAACTTCGCCTGCTCTTCCCTGAAAACTCATATTTTTAAACAGTTCGATTATAATTCGTAAATTTTCACTGAATTACAATCTGAAAAATCATAAACCATCCCTCAGCCCATAATATAACCTATCACTAAGTAATGCTAAAATTCTTCAGAAATATTCAAAAACAATTAGTGAGCACAAACAATTTCAACAAATATTTAATATATGCAATTGGTGAAATCTTTCTGGTTGTGGTTGGAATTTTGATCGCTTTATGGATTAATAACCTGAATACCATAAAACAACAAAAACAGGTAGAAAAGGTTTATTTGTCATCTCTTGAAGAAGAATTTAAGCAGAATTATGCACTTTTAGATGCAACTATAAAAAATAATGAGCAGTTAATTATACACCTGGAAGATCTTTCCATGCTGTTTGATGAAAATATATATGACACTATAACCGAAACTTCTGTAAATAAATATCTTTTTAATGCAATATCACCTACGGTAGAATTTAACCCAAGTATGGGGGTGCTGACTGAAATAATAAGTTCGGGTAATCTTAAAAATATTGAGAACTTTGAATTAAGACAGCTACTGGCTTCTTATGGAAATTCCATAGAAAAATTAAAAGAGCATCAAACAGATGGAGCAAAATTCTACGACAAAGCCGTCGAACACTATTTAAAAAAAGGGAATTTAAAAAAGACGATGAGAATAATGGGGAGAGAAGTTAGAGGGCAGTCAAAATTTGATTCCATAAATAATAAAGGCCTTTTTAATTCTCTTGAATTTGAAAATCATATTTACCTTTATACGAGAATTTCAAAAACAAAGAACCTTTTGTTTTATCTGCCCTTAAAGAGCGATCTGGAAAAAATACTTCAACTCATTAAATCTG
>JAHEBI010000347.1 GCA_024642325.1 Eudoraea sp.
AAAGCGAGAAAACAATGAATTAAATCTTACACGAAGGAAATTTATTAGAAATACTGCCTTCACATTAGGAGCCATTTCCATTATACCACGGCATGTTTTAGGTAGAGGTTTTGTTGCCCCAAGTGATAAAGTTAATCTTGGGTTTATTGGTCTTGGAAAGCAGAGCAGGGGTCTTGCAGCGCGATTTGTTGAAAATACAAATGCTCAAATAATAGCCAGTTGTGATGTCTGGACTACTAAAAATGCCTGGTTTAAAGAGCATGTGGAAAAGGTTTATGCAGAACATAGAAACCAGTCAAATTATAATTCTGTAAAGACTTTTCTGGAATATAAAGAACTTCTTGACCAAACGGAAATTGATGCTGTTGTTGTGGCAACCCCGGACCACTGGCATGCTTTACAGTCTATTGATGCCATGCAAGCCGGTAAGGATGTTTATTGTGAAAAACCTTTGACACATACGCTAAAGGAAGGTTCAGAAATGGTTAAATGGGCTAAAAAAACAGGCAAAATTGTCCAGACAGGTAGTATGCAGCGTTCATGGGATAATTTTAGAAAAGCCTGTGAACTGGTAAGAAACGGTTATTTAGGGGATATTCAAAAAGTTTTGGTAAACGTAGGTGACCCCGCAAGGCCTTATGACTTACAGGCCGAGACTTTGCCTTTGGAAGTTAACTGGAATAACTGGTGTGGTCCTGCACCTCTTTTAGGATATAATCACAGGCTTGCACCTTCGAATAATGATGTTGATTTCTGGCCGGATTGGCGTTTGTACCAGGAAACCGGAGGTGGTATTTTATGCGACTGGGGGGCTCATATGTTTGATATTGTTCAGTGGGCTCTGGGAATGGACAGAACGGGACCGGTTAAATATATACCGCCTTCTGATAAAAATGCCGTACGGGGTTTAAAGATGTATTATGCAAATGGGATAGAAGTCATCCATGAAGATTTTGAACGTGGATGGGGTGTTCGCTTCATGGGCACGGAGGGAAAAATGGATGTAAGCCGTAGCTATCTTGAAACTGACCCTGCAGGTATCTTAACCACTGAACTCAAAGAATCGGATACCCGCTTGTACAAAGTTAAAAAAGATCATTATCAGGATTGGATGGATGCAATTAAAAACCGAACCCAGCCTATCTGCGATGTGGAAACCGGGCATCGTTCCGCCAGTGTATGCAATATAGCTAATATTGCCTATGACCTTGGTGAAACACTACAGTGGGATCCTGATACAGAAAAATTTATGGGGAATAAAAGGGCTAACAAGATGAGACGTCTGAAATATCGAAAATTTTGATTATAAAGGCTCTGCTTAGTACATTTTCTGCAATACATTTAGAATGAATGGCTAATACCTCACTAAGGATTTCTTATCCATAATTTTAAAATAACCTAATTAAATAATTACATAATGAAAATATTTTTAAACGCTTTGCAATGGGTGATTTTTGCCTTTTTAATAGTGGTCAATCAGGTCAGTGCACAGATAGATATTTTTGAGGAGTTAGACAAAATTGCAATAATAGATCAGAAAGTAATGGTTCCCATGCGCGATGGAATTCGCCTGGCGACAGACATTTACAGGCCCAAAACCAACAATAAAGTACCTGTCATATTTTCCAGAACCCCTTATAATTTTAATTCCTGGGGCGATGGGGAACAAAAAACAAGAACAGCGGAAAAAGCATACGAAGTAGTGCAGCAGGGTTATGCCTACGTCGTGCAAAATGAACGTGGAAGATATTACTCAGAAGGTGAATGGGATATTTTAGGCACTCCCCTGACCGATGGTTACGATGCATTTACCTGGATGAAGGAACAACCCTGGTCAAATGGAAGAATTGGAACCTTAGGATGCTCATCTACTGCAGAATGGCAAATGGCTGTTGCTGCTTTGGATCATCCGTCACATGCGGCTATGGTACCTCAAAGTTTTGGAGCAGGAGTAGGCAGGGTTGGCAACTACTATGAACAAGGCAACTGGTATAGAGGCGGAGCAGAACAAATGCTTTTCTTTGCATGGCTATATGGCGTGGAGCATGATAAGTTTAAACCCAGGATTCCCGAAGGCGCTACCCAGGAAGACCTCATCAGGATTTCCAGGTTTTATGACCTGGCACCGGAAAATCCACCGGTGGATATGTCCGTAGCTTTGGCACATCTGCCCATTCAGGATATTCTGCAGAATATTCATGGAAAACGAGAAGTATTCGATAAAATGGTGATCCGAAATCCTGATCATCAGGATTGGTATAAAGGAGGTCTTTATCACGATGATATGGAAATAGGAGTCCCCGGTTTTTGGTTCGCCTCATGGTATGACGTATCCATAAGTCCGAACCTGGCTTTGTATAATCATGTCAGAAACAATAGTAAGGACCAGTTTATAAGGGAGAATCAGTATTTGGTCATAGCACCCACTTTACACTGCAGGTATACCAGGGCCACTGAGAATACTATAGTTGGCGAAAGAAATATGGGAGATGCAAGGTTGAATTATAACGAGCAAATATATTCCTGGTTTGATCTTTGGTTAAAAGAAGAGAATAACAATTTTAAGGAACGTACTCCAAGAGTCCAATATTATACAATGGGTAGTAATGTTTGGCAGTCTTCAAATGTCTGGCCGCCGGAAAACTCTGAAATGAAAACTTTTTATTTATCCGGTAATGGTAAAGCCAATAGCCTTTACGGGGACGGAATACTTACACAGCATAGTCCTGGGAGCAAAAGTTTGCCGGATAGCTTTTATTACAACCCCATGAACCCTGTTAATTCTTACGGGGGAAATGTTTGTTGTACAGGGAATGCCGTAAAGGGAGGGGCATACGATCAGCAAGGGATGGAAACCAGGCAGGACATTCTTGTTTATACAACCGATCCTCTCAAAGAAGGTATTGAAATTACAGGATTTATTGAAAGTACATTATACATTTCATCAGACGCCAAGGATACCGATTTTACCATCAAAATAATTGATGTATATCCGGACGGACGGGCATATAACCTTGATGAAACCATACAACGCGTTCGTTACAGGGACGGTTATGACAAAGAAGTATTCATGGAAAAAGACAAGGTTTATAAAATTGACCTGACCCCTATGGCAACCAGCAACTTCTTTGAAAAAGGACACAGCATTCGCATTGAAATCTCCAGCAGTAATTTTCCCAGATTCGCCAGAAATTTGAATACCGGTGGAAAAAACTACAACGAAAAAATAGGGGTAGTGGCTCACAATAGTGTATATCATTCAAAACAATATCCGTCTCAAATCAGATTGCCAGTGATAAAAAAGTAGTACATCCGGAATTTATGATATTTTTAAGGGCCATTTGGATTTGAAAACACTATCTTTTTGATATGTTTTCCAGAGTAATTACCATTAGTTTTCTTGCTATTTTACTGAACATACCGGATGTAAAAAGCCAATATGTTGAAAGTGATTGGAAGGATCGGGATAAATGGATGCAAGTCACTGAAATATTCCAAATGGCCGGTATACA
>JAHEBI010000348.1 GCA_024642325.1 Eudoraea sp.
GGTGTTAATGGCTTTATTCCTTACCATGAATGCCGCGGATTATCAACTTCAGCTTCTGGATACCCTACATTATACTAAAGCAGGTCTTTTTCCTGTTAGTCAATACATTACTGCAATTTTTGACGGGTTATCTGCAAATAATTTAATATTTATAGAACGTTCAGCCTGGTGGTTACATATTATAGGAATACTGGCTTTCCTGAATTATTTGTATTATTCAAAACATCTGCACATATTACTGGCATTTCCAAATACCTATTTTGGAAAACTTACTGCTCCGGGACAGTTTGACAATCTGGAGGCAGTGACAAAAGAAGTTAAATTGATGATGGATCCTTCTGTAGATCCATTTGCCGCTCCGGCAGAAGATGCGCCACCTCCTGACAAGTTTGGGGCTTCTGATGTCATGGATCTAAGTAAATTACAGCTATTGAATGCGTATACCTGTACAGAATGCGGAAGGTGTACCAGTGAATGTCCGGCAAACCTGACCGGCAAGAAATTGTCCCCAAGGAAAATAATGATGGATACCCGTGACAGGCTGGAAGAAGTTGGTGTAATTATGGATATCAGTAAAGGCAATTTGGTTGAAGACGGCAAACAATTGTTAGGGGATTATATTACCCCCGAAGAAATATGGGCCTGTACTTCCTGTAACGCATGTGTGGAAGCTTGTCCGGTAAGCATAGACCCATTATCGATCATAATGAGCATGAGGCAGTATCTCGTCATGGAACAATCAGCTGCACCAACTGAACTCAATGTTATGATGGGGAATATTGAAAATAACGGAGCACCCTGGCCGTTTAATCAAATGGACAGGCTAAATTGGGTCGATGAATCTTAAGAAGCATAATAAACAATATTATGAATGAGGAGTTGAAAGTACCAACCATGGCAGAACTATTTGCTGCAGGCAGGGAACCCGAAGTTTTATTTTGGGTAGGTTGTGCCGGCAGTTTTGATGATCGGGCCAAAAGGATCACAAAGGCTTTTGTAAAAATACTACACAAGGCAAATGTGAGTTTTGCTGTACTTGGAACGGAAGAAAGTTGTTCAGGTGATCCGGCAAAACGAGCGGGTAATGAGTTTCTTTTTCAAATGCAGGCGGTGACCAATATTGAAGTAATGAATGCCTATGGCGTCAAAAGTGTTGTGACAGCGTGCCCCCATTGTTTTAATACTATTAAAAATGAATATCCCGGTCTGGGAGGCAATTACCAGGTCGTCCACCACACCCAGTTTATCAATAAGTTATTGGAAGACGGTAGGATTACCCTGGAAGGTGGCAGCTATAAAGGCAAGCGTATTACCTTTCATGATCCTTGTTATCTGGGAAGGGCAAATAATGTATATGAAGCACCGAGAAATATAATTCGAAAATTAGACGCCCAACTGGTAGAAATGAAAAATTGTCGGAAAAAGGGCTTGTGCTGCGGAGCTGGAGGCGCGCAGATGTTTAAAGAATCCGAGAAAGGGGATAAGGAAGTGAATATTGAACGCACAGAGGAGGCTATGGAAACTCAGGCAGAAATTATAGCAGCGGCCTGTCCTTTTTGCAATACAATGATGACTGATGGCGTAAAAGGCAAGAATAAAGAGGCTTCTTTAAAGGTATTGGATATTGCTGAGTTGATAGCCAGTGCGGAGGATCTTTAATCAGTTTAAAAAACTGTTTAAAATTAAGTATAATTGCAATTAACATGAAAAAGAAATAATGCTGGTAAATTTTGAATCATTACCGGAAACTGCAAGAGTCTGGATTTACCAGGCTAACAGAAGTTTTTCGGAACAGGAAGTAGAGGAAATAACTGCAGCTTTAGACAGATTTATTTCAGAATGGACTGCTCACGGGAGCGACCTGAAAGCAGCCTATGAAATTAAATATAGGCGTTTCATTATAATTGCTTTGGATCAGAGTTTTGCCTCTGCATCGGGCTGTTCTATTGATGCTTCTGTGCATTTCATCCAACAGCTCGAAAAGCAATATGGTATAGATTTATTGGATAAGATGAATGTTTCCTATAAACAAGGCATACATATTGCATATAAGAAATTAGAGGATTTTAAGAAAATGGCTAAGGACAAAGCAGTATCTATGAACACCATTGTTTTTAACAATTTGGTCACCAATAAATATGAATATATGAATCATTGGGAGGTCCCGGCATCTGAAAGTTGGCATAGCCGATTTTTATGATATTTTTATAGCCTGATTAGACCCTATTTAAGTCATCTATTATCCCACCACGGCTAGATTAATCGACAAAATGCAATATTTATTTCTGTTTTAAGTTAGTACCTTGAATAAATTATTTATGGGGAAATACCTACTTTCTTTTCTGTTATTTGCTGTATTACTGTTTGCCCGGGGTCAATATGCACCTCTGGTGACTTCAGATACTTTGTCCCAGATTGAGTGGGTCAATACAAGGTATGGCGATATGTCCCTGGAAGAAAAGATTGGGCAATTGTTTATGGTAATGGCGGCCTCAGAGGGAGATAAAGCCACACATGAAGAAATTAAGGGATTAATAAGGGATCACAATATCGGGGGACTGATTTTCTCCAAAGGAGGACCCTTGCGTCAGGCTAAGCTGACCAATGAATACCAGGCTTTGTCCAAAATACCACTTTTGATAGGAATGGATGCCGAATGGGGGTTGGCCATGCGGCTCGATTCTACTTATGCATTTCCCTGGAACATGACCCTGGGGGCAATAGCAGATACCGCCATTGTTTCAAGAGTGGGTAATCAAATAGGAAAACATGCCAAAAGACTTGGGGTGCACATCAATTTCGCACCGGATATCGATATAAATATTGATCCCAGGAATCCCATTATTGGGAATCGTTCTTTTGGTGAAGATAGGGAGAACGTGGCCATAAAGGGCATTGCATTTATGAACGGTATGGAAAGTGCCGGGGTGCTGTCAAGCGGGAAGCATTTTCCCGGTCATGGCGATACATTTGTAGATTCACATAAATCCCTGCCTACTTTGGATTTTACAAGGCAACGATTGGATAGCATCGAGTTGTATCCTTATAAAAAACTTATAGAAGCCGGTCTTAGCAGTGTGATGGTTGCACATTTAAATGTACCGGTATTGGAATCCGAAAAAAAACGGCCTTCATCTCTATCCAAAAATATAATCACCAATTTGCTTAAAAACGAATTGCAATTTGAAGGACTGGTATTCACAGATGCGCTAAATATGAAGGGGGTCTCGGATTTTGCCAGTAACGGGATAACAGAATTGGAGGCATTTTTATCGGGCAATGATATTTTGCTTATGCCGAAGGATTTTATAAAAAGTAAAGATACTTTTTTAAAGGCCTATCAGAAAGGTTTGATATCTGAACAACGGCTGGCATATTCTGTCAAAAAAATATTAATGGCTAAATATAAAGCGGGCCTACACCAGTATCAACCGGTGGACACCAATAACCTTTTTGATGATCTGAATAGCCCTGAAAATGATGTAATCTACGAAGA
>JAHEBI010000019.1:0-2566 GCA_024642325.1 Eudoraea sp.
TCCCATGGCGCCGCTGTTGCAAGCCATTTTTTCCTCAAGATTGCCTTTAGCCAGTTGATCTTTTAGTTCAAGATTAATTAATCGAAACGCTGACGGTGTTTGCTTTTATCAGTGTCTGGTAAACCACACAATATCGTTCGGTTAATTTGATCAGCGTATCTATCTTTTCCCGGGGTTCATCAGTATCCAGCTGAAAATGTAACCGAATATCCTTAAAGCCCACAGGGGCATCGCGGTCTACTGATAAAGTGCCCCTGAAATCCAGATCGCCTTCTACCCGAATATAGGCATCCTGCAAACTAAAGTTTATGGATGTGGCCACTGCTTTAAGTGTTACCCCTGCACAAGCGGCCAATGCCTCCAGCAGCATATCCCCAGAACATACGGACAGTCCATCACCTCCTGTAGCAGGATGCAAGCCAGCCTCTGCCATCATTTTTCCTGTTTCAATTTTACAGGTAACCCCATCCCCGCAGTGGGAGGTAGCGCTCAATGTTATCAAAGCAGCATCCGGATCTGTTCTGTATTTTTCCTTTAAGGGTTCTTGTAATCGTTTGAGTTCAGTAAGGTCCATACTAATAATCTGTATTAAGGGTATAGGTAAGTTAAGAAATATATCATTAAGTCAATACGCTCTTAATCGATTAAGAGTTGCTTTAACCTAATGGCAATTGAATCACAAATTCCGTCCCTTCCCTTTCTTTCGTTTCTACCTTCAATTCCCCGCCATGTGCTTTTACAATATCATAACTCAATGATAGCCCCAGGCCTGTTCCCTGACCGGTGGGCTTTGTGGTAAAAAAGGGCTGGAAGATTTTATCCAGGACCTTTTTGGGGATCCCATTTCCATTGTCTTTTACGGAAATAAAAACCTGATTGCCGATTTTTTTTGTGCTGACGGAAACGGCGGGTTCATATGTGTCCTCCGAAGCTTCCAGCTTCGCCAAGGCTTCGCTGGATAAATTGATGAAGGAGGACTTCTCATTGACCACATAAAATGCATTGGTGATCAGGTTCAGGATTACCCGGCCAATATCCTGGGGAACCACATGTATTTTGCCAATGCTTTCATCAAAATCGGTTTCCAGGGTGGCGTTAAACGTTTTATCCTTAGCCCGTAACCCATGGTAGGCCAGGCGCAAATATTCATCGGCCAGTTCATTGATGTCTGTGGGTTCTCTTTCGCCGCTGCTGCTCCGACTGTGCTGCAGCATGCCTTTTACAATGGCATCGGCCCGAGTCCCGTGGTGGTGTATTTTTTCTAAGTTTTTCTTAATATCATTGGCAATGGCTTTTGCTTCCTCCAAATCCCCTTTTTCAATTTCTTCATTCATCTCATCGATGAGCTCGTTACTGACTTCCGAGAAGTTATTCACGAAGTTGAGCGGGTTCTGTATCTCGTGGGCAATGCCGGCGGTAAGTTCACCGAGGGAGGCCATTTTTTCGGACTGGATGAGCTGGGCCTGGGTAGATTTCAGTTCTTCCAATGATTTGCTTAATGCCTCATTCGTCTCTTCAATAGCTTTCCTTTTCTGTTCAAGTTCTTCAATGGTTTCTTCAAGTAAAATAGCGGTGGTCCTTTTGACTTTTTCTGTCCTTTCCAATTTGAATTCTGAGATGGTATAAGCGGTATCAGCATCCTTAATGGCCTTTGCCAGTATCGCTTTTTTATCAGCATTCAAGTGTTCCTGTTGCTGGATAAAATCAAATATCAATTGAAGCTGTTTGTTCATTGTTTTTATTTCTCTTTTAATGCTACCCAGCTATTGGTGGTAGAATGAAACTCCTGCCCTTCATTCAATGCCCTTCCGTATTCTCCATAAGTGTAAAAACCGGCCATGGGCGCCTTCCATAATTCCGCCAAGCCTTCGTTTTCGAGATTTGCAAGGGGGCCAAGTGCGCTGACCCTGCCCGCGCATGAAAAGATCAATAAGGCATCCGCATCCTTCCGGGATACATTTTTAAGTTCAATAGCCTTCTCTAAAATTTGTTCAACAAAATCAAAATCAGGTGGCATTGTAAATCGAAGTTTCGATCCTTGTTTTACCGCTATGTCACAGATCAGTGCCTGCTCAGTTTTATCTACCGACATCGGCGTAACCATCATTGATGTACCTGAATCCCGTTCCACCAAAAAAGGATAATGAACTGCCACGTCTTCAAAAAAATCATATTTTCCTTTACCATCGTCATAGGACTCACCCAAGTATTTCAAATACATATCCAGGGCTGGCATCCCATCAATGGTAATAATGCTTTTGCCCTCGCTTTTAGTAATGGTTCTGGAAATACCAAGGGGTTTCCAGCCTGAGATGGCCATACCCTGTACAAGGATGTGGTCTTCGTCAAGTACCAGGGCGGCAATGCCAATATCGGTTTCTTTTTCATGTGTAAAAACATAGGTCCCTGTAAAAGACCAATCATCTCCGGCCATTCCTCCACATATATTTACCTGAGGCCCAACAATTTCTTCAATACTTTTTACCACTGTCTCTCCATCCAGCATTTCAGCTTTTTTTGACAAACCGGTAGTGCAAAGAATAAAGGCCGGCCTTTTGAATTTTTT
>JAHEBI010000019.1:2576-13140 GCA_024642325.1 Eudoraea sp.
ATGGCAAAAGCCCTGGATATCTCCTGCAGCCTTTCCTCGTCAACTGGCTCAAATAAAATGGTGAAGTGGTTTGGATTCAACTCCATCAATAAGATTGCCGCCCCTCCTTCACTTTGATGCCCATCGATAAACTCGCCGCATGAGGTAGCACCAAGAACCTCAATTCTTTCATGGCGAAGGATGTCACAAATGGCTTTTCTATCCTGCCTGATCGATATAAAGGCGATTCCTATAGTTGGGCAAAAACCATCGGCCATACTTTGTTCCAAAGCCCTTTTAATGTCTTCCGTAGAATTTCCTTTGATCGATTTTGCTTTCATAAATACAGACGTAATTAAACCCTTTATTTTTCCTTTAGTGCCACGCAGCAGGTGGTTAGGTTGTGCATTTCAAGATTGCCCCCGGTTGCTCTTGCTAATTCTCCATTGCTGAACATGCCAACCATGGGTACATTCCATACGTTTTTTATACCTTCGATTTCTTGAGGCATCAAGGGCCCTAATGAAAGTATTCTTCCGGCGCAACTGAATACTATCAATGCATCAGCTTCAGGCATTTCAGTTGCTTTCAGATTTTCAACTCCCTTGATCACTTTTTCCATCACATCAAAATCCGGGGGTAAAGAGAAACGGACTTTTGAACCCTGCGGCACAGAACCCATGGTATAAAAGGAATGATCGGTCCAGTCAATCACCAGTCCGGGCCGCATCACAGGATCACCTTTTTCCCTTTGTAATTGTAACGGAAAATTGGCTGCCAATTCTATTAATACGTCTTTATTTTCCGGGTTAATATCCTTCAGGCCACCATATTTGACTGTAATATCCAATACGGGCATATCATCTACTGTATAAACATGGTTACCTACACTTTTGGTTACCGTTTTTTCAGTACCTACTGCTTTCCATCCGCAGGTGGCAATACCTTTTATCTTGACCTTTGACTCATCCAAAGCAATACAAAGCATGGCATGTCGACTTACTTTTCCATTTGTAAAAACAATTGTTTCGGTAAAAGAATAATCATCTCCGGCACAGCCTCCAAAAGCCTTTACATCTTTTCCAATTACATCTTCCAATCCATGCAGGATTTCTTCTCCATCCACATTATTTTCGCTGAGTCCTATTAAAAAAGCAGGTGTTGAAAATCTTGCACTTGCTCTTTGTGCAATATTTGTTGCAACCTTCCTGTAACTCCTGTCAGGATATTCTTCAAAATAGATTTGAAAATAATCTTTGTTTATGTCGAGTAACAGAAGGGCAGCCGAACCTTTCTCCGTTTCTTCATTGATGAACTCGCCGTTGGTTGTACTACCAAAGATTTCTATGCCTGCTCCATCAAGCATTTTGCTGATGGCTTTGATGTCCTGACTTTTTGAAATAAAAGCGATCGCTAATGTAGGTTTAAAACCATCCTCCATACTTTGGTCTAAAGCACTCTTAATTTCTTCAGTAGATTTTCCTTTGATCGATTTTGATTTCATATTATATTGTTTGTATTGGCAATTTAATAATAAACTCTGTTCCTGTCTGTTGGTCGGGCAAGCCCTTATTTTCTGTTGAGTCTACCTTAATCTCCCCGCCATGTGCTTTGACAATATCATAACTCAATGACAGCCCCAGGCCTGTTCCCTGACCGGTGGGCTTTGTGGTAAAAAAGGGCTGGAAGATCTTGTCCTTCACTTTTTCGGGGATGCCATTGCCGTTGTCCCTGACGCTGATGGTGACTTGCTTTTTATCTTTTTTGGTGCTCACCCAAATAGTAGGCTCATAATTATCCTCCGAAGCTATAGCGAAGGAGGATTTTTCGTTCACCACATAAAAGGCGTTCGTGATCAGGTTCAGGATCACCCGGCCCATATCTTGCGGAATGACATTGACCTTGCCGATAGTAGGGTCGAAATCGGTATTCATAATGGCATTGAAGGTCTTATCCTTTGCCCGTAACCCATGGTAGGCCAGGCGCAAATATTCATCGGCCAGTTCATTGATGTCTGTGGGTTCTCTTTCGCCGCTGCTGCTCCGACTGTGCTGTAGCATGCCTTTTACGATGGCATCGGCCCGAGTGCCGTGGTGGTGTATTTTTTTTAAATTTTGCTTAATATCATTGGCAATGGCTTTTGCTTCCTCCAAATCCCCTTTTTCAATTTCTTCATTCATCTCATCGATGAGCTCGTTACTGACCTCCGAGAAGTTATTCACGAAGTTCAAGGGATTTTGTATCTCGTGGGCAATGCCGGCGGTCAATTCTCCCAAGCTGGCCATTTTTTCGGATTGGATCAATTGCGACTGGGTGGCCTTTAATTCGCCAAGTGCTGTTTCTGCCCTCAGTTTTTCTTCCTTCAGCTGCTGCAGGTCAATACGTGCCTGGGTCAAATCCTTGAACCTCGAATAGGCCAGCGAAAAAACTGATGCTGCACGTCTCAACAAATCCCAACTTTCGGCAGAGATGCCCCCGGGGGTGGCTGCCCCGATGGCCCCGTTGGAAAATTTGCACATATGGTAAGTACGCTCAGGGATCACTTCGCCATAATACCCCTGGAAAGCCGGTGATTGCTGTGCACAGTAGTCAATCCATTCCTTTCTGCTCCCGCCCTTCATGACAATGGAAATTTCTTTCTTGTTCGATTGGTAAAAAGCGAACATTTGCCGGCCCACCCAGGTATCCTGATAGTTAAGATTAAAATGATCAGCCACCATTTTCTTTTCTCCCTCGCGAACATCTTTTAGGGAATACCAGCACTCGGCCTCACCCAATGGTTCTTTATTGAGATAAATCGAACTGGTTTCCAGGGCCTCCACGCCCAGCAATCCCATTTCGTGCCGCATCACATCGGCCACTTCTACAAGTTCTTCGGGTTCTTGCATGGCCAGCGCCCTGGCACGGACCCTTTCCAAAGCCACTTCTATTTTGGCTTTTTTCGCCAATGCTTCGGCATTTTGCAGATCCAGGAAACGGGTATAGGTCTGGTCGAAGACCTGGGCGAAGCGTTTGAAAATCTGTTCTTCGGCACAGGGCACTTGTGTGATCATCACCAGATACCCATAGGAAAAATAGGCACAGTGTAATTTTTGCCAGGTGGGCAATGCCTGCCCGGCAGCCAGCATTTCATCAAAAACAGCTCTGGAAGCCGGGATATCCATCAGCCAGTCATAATGCTCCTGCAGGGCCTGTCCCTCCAATTGCTCAGTATGGTAGGCCTCACCTTTTTCCCATGCTTTATAAATGTTGTGATGGGTGTCATCCCCGGTATTGGGCAAATAAAAAGCCGGAATAAAGCCATCACCGGTACTTAGCCACCATTCATCTTCTGTGCGGTTATTTTCACACAATACGAAGCCGCAGGTCCATAGATTTTGCACCAACTGGTTCAACTCCTTAAACAATACAGAGGCCACATCACCCAATTCATCACTTGTCTGCATGGCCATTGTCCTGGACCGGACCTTCTCAAGGGCTGTTTCAATGTTGGCTTCCCTTGCCTGGGTTTCGGCTTTTTGGAGGTCCAGGAAGCGGACATAAGATTGTTCAAAAACTTTTGCAAAACGTTTCAAAATAACTATATCCTCTTCAGAAGGCAGTAATCCCGTGTGTGAAGGGATAAGTATGGCTGAATTTTTTTGCCATGCAAAGGAGAGGATGTGCTGGTCGTTTTGAAATATCCACTGCTTAAAATCATCCGGGAACTGCTTATAATCTGAATGTTCAAAGGCATATTCAAAAAAGCTATTCTTTTCTTCAAGAGAGTAGGCCTGGGAAAAATATTCTGCGCCACTTTCTTTTGATTGCCAGGCGTCTTTAAAAATAGGATGCTCAAAATAAGGCAGCAGGTAACTGCCGGCAAAACTGAAGTCGGGAGACGCAATCCAATGTAGCACATCTTTTGACTCCTGAAAATACGTGCAGAGGACTACTCCATTACTATCCAGTACAACCCCGAGATCTTTTAATTTTTCAACTATCACCGTAACCACTTCCCCAAGCTCATCGCTTTTTTGCATAGCCATGGTCCTGGAACGGACCCTTTCGAGCGCACTCTCGATTTGTGCTTCCCGGGCCTGTGCTTCTGCTTTTTGTAGATCGAGAAAACGGGTGTAGGTTTGTTCAAAGACTTTTGCAAAACGCATGAGTGTGTTATTCTCTTCTTCTGAATAAGGGATTGCATCCAGGTTATAGATCCATAGGGAGATATTTTTTAAAAACGATTGGGAGATGGCCAATCCTGGTTTACTCAGCAGTTCGTCTTTTTCGGCCTGGGGATAATCCCCCATAAAACCAAACATGTAATTAAAAATGCTGTTTTTTTCTTCAAAGGTGAGCGTGTTGGCAAGGAAATCCAGTCCCTTTTCTTTTGCCTGTTTGTAATAGTTGAATTGCGGATGATCTATATAAGGAATAAATATGAGGGAAGGAAGTGAACCACTTTTATTGGCGATCCAGGTGTTCCAGTCATTATTTTGATGATAATCCAGGGTAAAACCTGCAGCATCTATCTGGAAGTTCAAATGGATAAGTTGGTCGTGTATCACCTGTATAACCTCCCTCAACTCTTCACTTTTCTGCATTCCGATTGATCTGCTACGTACCTTTTCCAATGCCCCTTCGATCTGCGCTTCCCTGGCCTGCGCCTCTGCTTTCTGCAGGTCGAGGAAACGGGTATAGGTCTGCTGAAAAACTTTGGCAAAACGCATGAGGATATCATTTTCCTCCCCTGAATAAGGTATTCCGGAGAAATTTTCAATATAGAGACCGATATCCTTTTGTATGACCGTTGATCCGGCCAGTCCTGGACAACTGAAATAAAAATCACGTGCCTTTTTAGTCAATCCTTTAATATGGGGCAGTAATTCTTTATAAAAGCTGTTCTTTTCTTCAAAATCCAGTAACGTTGTAAAGAAAGGCTCGCCTTTCTTTTTCGCTTCGGTGAATTGCCGGTCCCAGACCAGGTCCAGATAAGGGACAGTAACCTTAGCTGGAATATCCTGTGTATCGGCTATCCAAAAATGCCAGTCCTTTTTGGGTTCATAATCAACGACAATACCTGCATGCTCCGCATTGATGCCCAGGTGGGCCAGCTGGTCGAAGATCTCCTTTACGACATCTTTGAGCTCCTCGCTTCTGTGCATTCCCATAGTCCTGCTACGTACTCTTTCCAGGGTCGTTTCAATCTGTGCTTCCCTGGCCTGGGCTTCGGCCTTTTGCAGGTCGAGGAAACGGGTATAGGTTTGATCAAATACATTGGTGAAGCGCTTAAATATTTCAAGGGCGTCAGGGACTTTTTCATAGGTGATGAAGAGCAAAAAACCGTAGGTAAATTTACATAAATGATTGATCTGATAGGTAGGCAAAGTAAGTCCGGCAGCATCTATATCTTTGAAAATGGGCGCCAGTTCCGGTACGGACTTCATATAGGCATAATGATTTTCAATGGCCTTACCACCCAATTCCTGAATCCAAAAAGTTTCATTCCCTTGCAGAAATTCAAACCACTCGATAAAGGAGGCCTCTTCCGTAAATTTTAAAGGAAAGGGTTTCTGCAGCGTTCCTTCACTGCTCATCCAAAGTATGGCCGATCTTTTGTCTTTCGCCAAAATATTAAACCCACTGCTCCAGGCAGGAATTCCCAAAGCCTGTAGTTGCAGAAATAAGGTATTTGCAGCTTCTGGAAGTTCATCGCTTTTCTGCATAGCCATCGTTCTTGCCCGAACGCGTTCCAAAGCCAATTCAATCTGCGCCTCCCTGGCCTGAGCTTCTGCCTGTAAAAGATCATTGAACCGGGTGTAGGTAAGGTCAAAAACCTTTCCAAAGCGTTCAAGGATTTCAAGATTGCTATCGGATAAGGGCTTATCTCCTACGGTTTGTAATCCTCCGAAATTGCAGAACGTAAAGGAACTAATATATTTTTCCATGGCCCTGGATGCGGCCTGTGCTTCTCCAGGAACATTCCTGAATGCCGTTTCATTAAACAGATATTCATCATAATCCTTTTTTTCACGGCCCTCCAGCACATATATATACTTGGTTTTCCTTTCTTCATAGGCCTTTAACATGCAATGGTGAAAAGGATAATCCTCAAACTTCATATGAAACGATTCGGGTATTTTACCACTTTCCGAATTGATGGTCCAAACCGTGTTTGACAAAGAGGGGGCATCTATAATATTGATCATGCACCAGCCCAGTTGAAAATCGAGTTGGGTTAACTCCCTAAAGACGGTGTCGACTAGTTCGGCCAATTCACTTGAATTTTGCATGCCCATTGCCCGGGCCCGAACTCTTTCCAGGGCCGCTTCAATTTCCAGTTGCCGGTTTTTTTGTTCGAGTTCAACGGTCCTTCTTTTGATAGCTTCCCGGAGTTCAAGGTTCTCCTGTGTAATTTTTTTGGTGCCGAGAGTCTCGCCTTCATCTGCCTTTGAATCCGGTGCAGAAAAATGCTGATAAATAAACTTCCAGCCTTTTTTATTTTTGCGAAGCAAAGAGGTAAACCTGAACCTGGAATAGAAAACCCATTCTGCATGACTAAGGACATATGCATCTGCCAGATCCGTAATCAGAACGAGCCCGTCTAAAGTTTCGATGTTTCTTTTAAGGTTCCTTAATTCGGCTTTTCCTGCGAGCTGATCGGCGGTTGCTTCAAAAAAATTTGTGGTGTCCTTCCTGCTTAAAAACTCCTCCCCATTGGTAGACCCAACAAATCTATAATCATCATCCAGATAGGAATCATAGGTTTTTACATCCCCGTTCAGATAACTCTTCCACCAGGTATCATATGCCGCCAGTAATTGGGCTTCTTCTTCTTTGGTCAGTTTCATGGTTGGTGATTAACCGGTAGTGTTATTATAAATTCAGAGCCTTCCCCTTCCCTGGTGTTTACTTTTAATTCCCCACCATGTGCATGCACAATATCATAACTTAAAGATAGTCCCAATCCCGTTCCCTGCCCGGTAGGCTTGGTGGTAAAAAAAGGTTGGAATATTTTTTCCAGTACCTTTTTGGGGATCCCATTGCCATTGTCTTTTACGGAAATCAAAACCTGGTTGCCGGTTTTTTTAGTACTGACTGAAACCGTGGGTTCATATTTGTCCTCCGAAGTTTCCAGCTTCGCCAGGGCTTCGCTGGATAAATTGATGAGGGAGGACTTCTCCTTTACCACATAAAACGCATTGGTAATTAAATTCAGAATGACCCTTCCTATATCCTGGGGAACAACTTTGATTTTGCCAATGTTTTCATCAAACTCAGATTTCATAGTTGCGTTAAAGGTTTTGTCCTTGGCCCTTAAACCGTGGTAAGCCAGCCGTAAATATTCATCTGCCAGCATATTGATATCTGTAGCTTCTTTTTGTCCACTGCTGGTCCGGCTATGCTGCAACATGCCTTTTACTATCCCATCTGCCCGTTTGCCGTGGTGGTTAATCTTTTCAAGATTCTGTTTTATATCTGCAGCCAGTGCTTTTGCTTCTTCAAAGTCTCCTTTATCCAGTTCTTCATTCATTTCATCAATAAGTTCTGAACTCACCTCGGAAAAATTATTGACAAAATTCAATGGATTCTGGATCTCATGAGCGATCCCTGCAGTGAGTTCCCCCAAAGATGCCATCTTTTCAGATTGCACTAACTGTTCCTGTGTTTGTTTTAAGTCGGTCAGCGTTTGTTCTACCTGCTGTTTGGCCAATTCAAGTTTGTTAAAATCTTCATAGCGCGCATACGCTGTGGAAAAGGCATCTGCCACTGATTGCACTAATTGGAGGTTATCCCTGGTTAATTCTTTGGTGTTTCCGACATATAATATCCCCTGTAAAAAAGGAACGTAATGCAGATAGAGGCCACCCTTTGGAACCGTACCCAAATATTGTTGCCGCGAGGCAATCTGACCTTTCTTTACCAGGGTATCTGCAAGGTCTGAAAACTCTTCATTTTCCCAGTGGATAATCTGGATTTTCTTCGAACGCCAGTTTTCTATAGCACCCACAAAAGGACTGGAATCATATGGCAAATGAAAAGCTGCAATGGCTTTGCCATCGGGCTTTGAAAGGAAAGTATGAATCTGTTCTTCCTCTTCATCAAAAATAAATACCCCACAGCGTACAAAGGGGACACCTAATGTGGTAAGCTCATTCCAGATCAAGGGGGTTATCCTATCCAGATCGGCTTTGGTTCGCATGGAGGCTATCTCGGCCCGGACCCGGTCCACCGAGGAACGCCTGACGGCATCCAGTGCATTAGCCTCTGCCTTTTGCAGGTCCAGGAAACGGGTGTAGGTTTGGTCAAATACCTTGGCAAAACGGATCAACAACTGCATGACCTCATCAGCTACAGGTTCATTGGTGGTACAAAGCAACAATCCTTTGGAGAAAAAAGCAGCCTGCTGTACCCTTCTTCCTTTTATATGGGAAACGTCTATAGGCAACTTCATTTCTTCCTTAATATAGCGTACCCAGTCCTTTAGCTTTTGACCGGACAGGTCAACCACTATAGAATCTTTACCTTCTTTCCAGGCTTTATATGTTTTAGAAATGGTTGTGGCCTCGTCCAATGGCCCGCTATACCCATGGTCAAGCTGACTGCCAATCTGATCGGTAGCCCATAATTCTATAATATTCTCTTCTTCCTTAAAGATTCCAATGCTGATCCTGTCCGGGATATTTCCAAGTAATGCAAATTGTTCAAATAGCACCTGTGAAGTTTCAGGAAGTTGTTCACTTTTATGCATGGCCATAGAACTGGCTCGTACCCTTTCCAAAGCAGCTTCTATTTGTCCTTCCCTGGCCTGGGCCTCAGCTTTTTGCAAATCCAGGTATCTCCTGTAAGTTTGTCCAAAAACATTGGTAAATCTTTGTAATACACCAGCTGCTTCTTCTGAAATTGGGTTCTCCGTAAAAGCGAAAAGAATACCTGAAGAAAAAAAGAAACTATTGTGAAATTCCTTTTCGGGAAGTATCTTCAAATCTGCATTAAATGGATATTCTGGTTCATTGTTCAGTGCGCGGTAATAACGGGTAACATCTTGCCCTATAAATTCATAAGCGTATCCTTTCTTCTTCTTTTTCCAGGCTTCTTTAAGGCCTACCAGCATGGGGTGAACAGTCATATTTAATTGCCCCATTCTCAATTCAAATTTACCATTGGGCGAATAGCTTGCAGACCAGGTTTCCATTTGTTCATTTCCTTCAAGAATTCCTATACCACATCGAATAGTTTTGTCAAGGCCCAGTTTTAAGACTTCATCAAATAAAGTAACTACGGTATTACCTACATCTGCACTATTATGCATGGCCATTGTTTTGGATCGCACGCGTTCAAGGGCAGCTTCAACTTCCAATTCCCGGTTTTTATCATGTAATTCTGCCACTTTCTCCTCCAGGCTCTTTTCCAGGAAAGCCGTTCTTTTTTTCAATTCCTCCACCGGCCATACTTCGTCATCAGTTCGGCGTAAGTCCGGGGTTGAAGTGTGGGAATGTATCAACAGCCAATGGCCATCATTATATTCAAAAATAAAACTGAGGCGAAATTTAAGTTCGCTTTTTACATCATTAACCCAAACTGTATTGACAACATGATCTGTGTAGATTGCACTATTGCCCCCATTTATGACCTTGCGTAGAATCGGCGTAAACTGAAAGTCCATTTTTAAACCTGAAGCCAGTTCTTTCTGGTTCTTAATTTGTTTCAGGAAAGCTGCTCTAGTTTTGGTGAGCTCTTTATTGCCTGCGCCAAAATTCATCACATCCTCTGCAAGCAGAGGGGCCATTTCCTCAAGAGGTTTGTCAAACAAACAAACCTGAATTACGGTGTGGTAAGCTTCGTCTAAAAGTTTTTGTTTGATTTTGGTCAGTTTCATCCTAATTTGCTCCCGGAATCCCGGTCATAGATACTATTCCTTGTCGCAGTTTTCATTTACTTTATCCCTGAATAGCGTTGTACAGGGAACAAGAGCAGCTTGTAATCTACAAGATCACTCCCTGCTTACTAATATACTTAAGATTTTGGAATTTGTGAGCTATTGAAGAAGATAGTAGCCTCACCAGGATTAGCTGCGCTGTTCCTGAGAATGGCTCGCACTGAAAATACAGAAGCCCAACTGCAACCCAGTTGTATTTATTTTGGAACCAGACCTTAACGAAACAAGCCTCTCTCGGCCGGTTCCAAAATAAAAGCCTTTGCTTTTGCAAAGGCCGGCTGTGCTTATCCGTAGCCTCACCAGGAATCGAACCTGGATCTAAAGTTTAGGAAACTTCTATTCTATCCGTTGAACTATGAGGCCAATTACTGCAATTCAAAAGTTTACAGGGGCACAAAAATAAGAATTTTTAATACGAACTGGGAACCTCCTATTTTATTTTTTAATCTTTTGTTCTTTGGCTGGTTTACCTGGGATCAACGGAGTCCTCACCACGTTCTTTGGAAATCTTCTCAGAAGCATTTGTAACTTGGGGTCTATATAGGTTTTGCAAAATGGTTTTTCAGGGTTTTTCAAATAGTAATTTTGATAAGGCTCCGCTGAAATTTTAAATTCTTTAAATCCATAAACTTCGGTGATCAGCTTATCCTTAAAATCTTTTTG
>JAHEBI010000349.1:0-2257 GCA_024642325.1 Eudoraea sp.
GTCTTTGTGGAATTGAGACTTAGAAATCAATGTTGTTTTTTGCTGCATGCTGCTTTTGTCGGAATTACTTGGCTAACCTTAACCCGGTATATTGCCATCTTAGATGAGGATGAAAAAAATTACGGTATGTAGGGCGTGTATGATCTGATGGGGTGGCGAAAGACCCACCTCGAAGGACTTTCTGATTTACCATAAATTTGCCATTATACTCACCCAGGGCCCCTTCCGCTTTTTGATATCCAGGGTATGGCAGGTAAGCGCTTTCTGTCCATTCCCATCGACTGCCCCATGGAAAAAATTGTTGTGCCACTTCCCATTCAAATTCTGTTGGTAAACGACAGCCTTTCCATTGAGCAAAGGCAAAGGCCTCAAAATAGGAAATATGGGTTAATGGGGCATCCGGATTAATTTTTTGTAACCCTTCCAGTGTATAATTGTACCATTCACCTTCGATATTATGCCAGTACAGTGGGGATAAAATCTGATTTTTGCATACCCAATCCCAACCCTCGGCATGCCAAAATTGAAAGGAATTATAACCTCCTTCTTTTATGAATTCTAAATATTCTTTGTTAGTGACAAGTCTGTTTGAAATTTCACAAGCTTCTAAATATACTTTATGTCTGCCCAATTCATTGTCGAAACAAAATGTATCCATATTGTGCCCTATTTCATAAATACCAGCATCAATAGTAATCCATTCAGGCGGGTGTCTTTCGGGGGCATGTTCATTGAAAGAATCGGAGTAGGCGGGTAAAAGAGGATTATTTCCTAAAATGTACTTGATATCTGTTAATAAAAGTTCCTGATGCTGCTTCTCGTGGTGTATTCCGATTTCCAGAAGTTGAAGCATTTTCTCAGTGCCTCCTTTATCTAAAAGAGTTTTGATTACAGAAGTCACATAATTTCTATAAGCGTATACCTTCTGGACTGATGGTCTTGAAAGATTGCCTCGATCTGCGCGGATAATTCTCTTTCCGATGGTTTCATAATAACTGTTGAATACAAATGAAAAGTCGGCATCAAAAAGTTTATAACCCTTTGAATAGGGCTTTAACAAGAACTCTTCAAAGAACCAGGTAGTATGCCCAAGATGCCATTTTGGAGGAGAAACATTTTCCATGGGTTGAACCACATAGTCTTCAATTTCCAGGGGCGCACAAATAGTTTCACTTTCTTTTCTGGTAATTATGAAAGTGTCCAGGAGTGTCTCAGTCAGGGGCATAGCACAATATTTCCTTTAAATATAGGAATTTATGCACCGCGATAAAAGGATTTATTAACTACTATACTGCAACAACTCCTTTAATATGCGGGTACGGATCGTAATGTAAAAGGGTAAAATCTTCGAATTTAAAATCAAAAATATTTTTGACTTCAGGATTCAGCACCATTTTAGGTAAAGCCCTGGGTTCTCTGCTCAGTTGTAATTCTATTTGTTCAAGGTGATTGTTATAAATATGTGCATCACCAAAAGTATGGATAAATTCTCCCGGTGCATAACCGCATACCTGAGCCATCATCAGAGTAAAAAGGGCATAGGAAGCAATATTAAAAGGGACCCCTAAAAAGATGTCGGCACTTCGTTGATATAGCTGGCATGATAATTTTCCATCAGAAACGTAGAACTGAAAAAAAGCATGGCAGGGTGGGAGTGCTGCCTTTCCATTCGCGACATTTTCAGAAAAGGATTTAGCAGTATCGGGCAATACACTTGGATTCCATGCGGATACCAGCATCCGCCGGCTATCCGGATTTTCTTTCAAGGTTCTGATTACCTCTGTAATCTGGTCTATATTCTCCCCATTCCAATTGCGCCACTGATGACCATATACAGGTCCAAGTTCGCCATTTTTATCTGCCCATTCGTTCCATATCCGAACCCCATTTTGCTGTAGGTAATTAATATTTGTATCTCCTTTTAAAAACCACAGCAATTCATAAATAATGGATTTTAAATGAAGCTTTTTTGTCGTAACCATAGGAAATCCTTCACTGAGGTCAAAACGCATTTGGTAGCCAAAGACACTGGATGTGCCGGTTCCGGTTCTGTCAGATTTTTGAGCACCTTTTTCGAGAACATGTTTTAGTAGGTCGTGGTATTGTTTCATAACAAAAAATCTTTGGGAAACGAATTTAATGAAAGTTAGAATGGATTGGTTTTTGAGTTTTAAAAACTTATTAACGAACACAGGTTTATTGCTGTATTTTAAAAAGGTCTTTACCCTAGTATCATCCCTGCGATAGTAGCGGAAAG
>JAHEBI010000349.1:2267-3495 GCA_024642325.1 Eudoraea sp.
AAACCGCGCGCATCCCAAATTCAGAGAGTGTTTTTCTCTGTCCGGGGGCCAATGAACCTATTCCGCCAATTTGAATTCCTATAGAGGCGAAATTGGCAAAGCCGCATAGCATATAAGTCCCCATGATTATGGATTTACTATAGGCAAAATGTGTTGTGTTTAGTGCATTTTTCAGATCTGCCAGCTGGAGATACCCAACAAATTCACTGGCAGCAAGTTTTATTCCCAGTAATTGCCCCATCATCATAATGTCCTGCGTATTTACTCCTATCAGCCACATTAATGGGGCAAAAATAGTGCCCATAATTGCTTCCAGAGAAAATGATTGATAGGAAGAATTTTCCGCTATCCAGCTATTTAAATTTGTAAAATCTCCAACCCAGCCTAATACACCATTGATCATAGCTATAAAGGCAAGAAATACAAGTAACATAGCGCCCACATTTACTGCAAGCTTTAAACCTTCTGTGGTTCCGTTGGCGATAGCATCTAAAATGTTACTGCCTATTTTATTGGCTGAAATCTCAATATCCTTATTAACAACTTCGGTTTGAGGATATAAAATTTTGGATACCACTATTGCTCCGGGAGCGGCCATAACGGATGCGGCCAGCAGATGCTTGGCGAACTGAAGCCTTAATAAGGGGTCATCACCTCCCAAAAAACCTATGTATGCCGCCAGAACAGCTCCGGCTACCGTAGCCATTCCGCCAATCATCACCAGGAGTATTTCAGACCGGTTCATTTTCTCCAGGTAAGCTTTGATTAACAAAGGAGCTTCGGTTTGGCCTAAAAATATATTACCCGCTACACTCAGACTTTCAGCACCGGATATACCCAGAGATTTAGAAAGAAGCCATGCCAGGCCCTTAACTACTTTTTGAATAATTCCCAAATAAAATAAAACTGATGTGAGGGCAGAAAAGAAAATAATAGTGGGCAATACCTGGAATGCAAAAATAAACCCAAATGTATCCATATCCACTACGAGACCTTCAAATAAGAACTGACTACCAGCCCTCGTATAATCCAGGATGCTTACAAATACTTTTCCTATTGCTTCAAAAGCTAATTGTATAAATGGCACCTGCAATACCCCAATGGCTATAAGTAGCTGGATGGAAAGTCCGATGCCAACTGTTTTCCAATTAATTCCCTTTCGGTTCGCACTAAAAATATAGGTTATTAAAATAAGTACAAACATCCCCAAAACACCTCTGCCAAGTGA
>JAHEBI010000350.1 GCA_024642325.1 Eudoraea sp.
CCTTAAAAGTGATCCCTAAAACAAGAATATTGGAACCAAATATATGAATTCCTTTTTTGATCATCAACTTGATCGTTTCCTGAGCAACATAGGGCCCCATGCTGTCATTAAGTCTTCTTCCGGATAAAATAATTTCCGGGTTGTACCCTAATTCCATGGCTTTGTGGGCCAAATAATAAGGATCAACGCCTATACAATGACCACCCACCAATCCGGGTTTAAAGGGAAGGAAGTTCCATTTGGTTCCTGCAGCGGCCAGCACATCAGAAGTATCAATATCCATGAGTCTGAATATTTTGGACAACTCATTAACAAAGGCAATGTTGATGTCGCGTTGCGAGTTTTCGATCACTTTGGCCGCTTCGGCAACCTTGATGCAAGGTGCGAGGTGAGTTCCGGCAACGATAATCGTTTTGTAGATATCATCTACTATTTTTGCTATTTCAGGCGTAGAACCCGAGGTAACTTTCAAGATTTTTGTAACGGTATGTTCTTTGTCTCCTGGATTAATTCTTTCGGGAGAATATCCCAAATAGAAATCCTCATTGAATTTTAGCCCGGAGACCCTTTCGAGTATCGGCCTGCATTCATCTTCAGTCGCACCCGGAAATACGGTTGACTCATACACCACTATATCATCCTTTTCCAATACTTTGCCAACCGTCTCACTTGCTTTGTAAAGAGGCGTTAAATCGGGTCGGTTATTTTTATCAACCGGAGTGGGAACCGTAACGATATAAAAATTTGAATCAGAGATATCTGTAAGCTCATCGGATATCCATAAGCCCACTGAAGCACCATTCAATGCTGATAAAGAATTTACATTTACTGACTCCAATTCCTCAGAAGTGGTTTCCAAGGTAGCATCAACATTGTTCCTTAACTCTTTTACCCTGTGCTTGTTAATATCAAAACCAACGACCTGATATTTTTTGGCAAATTCAACGGCCAAAGGTAATCCTACATAACCCAATCCAATAATGGCGATTTTTGTGCTTTTCATTTTCTTTTTTTTGAGATTTTCAAATTTAGTTAAAAAAAGTCTTTAGAATGATACGGATATCTCCGATCAAAGACCAGTTTTCAATATATTTTCTATTGATGTCCACTTTATCCTTCCAAATGACCTCATCATTGTATCGCCGAGGGTCTTTCTGCTCCATCAAAAGGCTTTCTTCATTTTTGTATTTTAAGGTGGCGGGACCGGTAATTCCCGGTCTTAGCTCCAACAGGATCCGATCATCACCTGTCAAGGTATCTGCATAGCCTGGAACATCCGGACGCGGACCCACAAGACTCATATCACCTATAATAACATTATACAACTGAGGCAATTCATCCAAATTATAATGCCTTAAAAATTGCCCGAATCCAGTAATTCTGACGTCGTTTTTCAAAGTGATTACGTTTATATCGTCACTCATTAGCATCGACCGGATCTTATACATTGTAAATGGATTACCGCCTAACCCTATTCTTATTTGGCTAAATAAACCGAATTTTCCTGTAGATATTGTGGCCAGGACAATCAAAATGATCATAGGTACACACAACAGTACCAAACCAATAAATGAAAAAAAGAGATCAAATAATCTCTTCATCCATTTTTGTCTTCTATGCAAACCTTTTGATTTAATTGATTGAACTGAATAAATTAAAATCTTTTTAGAATATTTTTATACCAAGCCTGCTTGTCGCTCTCATGATATCCATTTCCATATTTACCATAGCCATAACCATAGCCATAACCGTATCCATAACCCCCGCCATATCTATTCTTCACTTCAAAATCGTTCAACACATAACTGATATTTTTAACCTCCCCATTTTCATATTTATTGTCAATCATTTTTGGCATTCCCCTTTGCGTATAATTTTGACGAATCACATAAATGATGGCATCAGAATATTTAAACAATTCCAAAGCATCGGCCACCAATCCTACCGGAGGTGTATCAATCAAAATGTATTCATAGGAGTTTTTTAATGTTTCGAAAAGGGTTTGAGTTTGGTCTGAAATGATCAATTCTGATGGATTTGGGGGCACGGGTCCGGAAGTGATAATATCCAAATTATCGATCCCCGATTTTATAATCACCTCTTCAAGGGTTCTCTCACCAATTAAATAATTGACAATTCCCATTTCATTGTTCGATTCAAAATCAGTGTGCATTTTTGGTTTTCTCAAATCCAAGCCTAACAAGATTGTCTTTTTTCCACTCATGGCAAAAACCGTTGCCATGTTGGCCGCGCAAAGGGTTTTCCCCTCTCCGCTAACCGATGAAGTCACCAGAATCGTTTTTGAATGACTTTTGCCCTGGAACAGAAACTGAATATTAGAACGTAAGGCCCTGAAGGACTCTGCTAAAGTGGAGTTTGGCTTTCTGTGCACCACCAGCCTGTCGCTGCCATCCCTGTTTTTACCTATGACCCCCAATACCGGAATTTTATAGGCTTTCTCTATTTCCTCAACGGTTTGAAACTTGTTGTTCAAAGTCTCCTTCGTGAGAATAAAAATCATGGGCAACATAACACCCAGCATTAACCCGACCAGGTAGTTAAAAGCCTTTTTAGGCTTTATGGGTGCCTGCCCGACGTCTTTAGCCTTATCAAGGATCTTGATGTCTGAAACGTTGGCAGCAATAGCCGTACCTGCTTCATAGCTCTTTTGCTTCAGGTAATTATAGTTCGTCTCTGTAATATTGTATTTACGCTGAAAATTAAGTAATTTCTGCTCTTTTGGATTCAGGCGACTCAATTTTGAATTTGTGCTGGTAATTCTTTTATTGACGTTATCTAAATTATTCCGTGTGATCTCCTTCAGGGAACTGATTTGCTCCCGTAAAATGCGGCTTTCAAGTTTGATCTCTTCATTTACCCTGATCAACGGAGGATAGGTTGCCTTTACCTTGTTCTCCAGCCCCTCGCGCGTTTTTGCCAATAAGATCAAATTAGTAACGCTGGTAACAATCCCTTGATCTTCCATGTCAACCAGGGCAGGAGCCGGAATATTATCGCTGTTAATAACACTGTTACTCGCCAGATAATTTTCAAGGTTATTCAAATAATCAATCCTGCTAAGTATTTGCTGTGCCTCATGATCAAGCATGGTCACCTCGTTCAAAAGAGCGGTTCCTTCAACGGAAAGATCATAAATCTGATTTTTTTGTTTGAAATCACCTAAATCGGTCTCAATGGATTTGAGACTATTCGCTTCAACCTCGAATAAAGTATCAATATAGCGCTTGGTACTCAAGGCATATTTGATCTTTTGCTCTCTCTGATCGGCGTCAAGGACTGCGACCGTCGTATTAATGAAATCTTCGATCTTTTTCTTGTTCTCTCCTTCGAAACTCAATTCAATGATGGAGGTCCCTTTTTTAAGGGTCGCTACATCAAGCTTCTGGTATTTTTTTACCACGCTGTCAAAATTGTTGAACCTGATACCATAGATTTTGCCACTCAAATCAAACAACTCGTTCACATTGG
>JAHEBI010000351.1 GCA_024642325.1 Eudoraea sp.
CATACAAATTTAAAAGAATCGCCATGGGTAATTATAGATGCAGACAGAAAAACAGATGCCAGAATTAAAGCCTTAAGCTACCTTATAGATACCATCCCCTATGAAATTATCGAAGAAGACGTGGATTGATTGTCCAGGGTATTTTGCAATACTTCGGGTTTGTGGAAACCTCCAAAAAAATTCAGGAGTAAATGAAATCAGTGTATTTGTGTAAATTAAAATTCCCTAATTTGCCTTTTTACCCTAAGTGTTTTTATCTTTTTAAAGAATATCATGGAAAATAGTATCTTTACGATAAGAGTATGGCGGTAAAATTAGTTTCCATATTAGCTTCTTTCCTTATCCTGATACAAAGTTTCAACATTTGTATCAGCGATCTTATTGATCTTAGTGAATTAATAGAGCATGCCAAATTTCATTCTGAAAAATACGGAGACAACTTTTTTGTCTTTATTTCAAAACATTATGGGGAGCTTGAAGCTGACCATACCAAAAAACATCAGGAAGAAAAACAGGAGCACGAAGAATTGCCATTTCAGCACCAGGCACACATGAACCTTTTTTCCGCTTTTGTCATCAAGGATCTGCCGTCTTTTCATATTAATCTAATAGACGAAATAGCAACCTCTGCAGCAAATTACTTTTACCAGGCCTCATATCTAAATCGTGAGCAAGAAGGTCCTTTCCAACCACCCCGGGTAGTATAAATCATTTTGGTTATTTTTTTTCATAGGCATAATTTCCGAAGCTAATTATGCATGAATATCAATTATTATTCCATGGATTATGTTATCACGTATTATAGAATTCAGTATTAAGAAGAAGTTTATTGTCCTCTTATTCACCCTGTTTTTAATTGGATTTGGGTTGTATTCCCTGACCCAGATATCTATTGGTGCCGTTCCGGATGTTACCAATAACCAGGTGCAGGTAATCACCACATCGAGAAGTCTGTCCACACAGGACATGGAGCAGTTTATTACCTATCCTGTGGAGCTGGAAATGGCCAATTTACCTGGAGTAGAGGAAATCAGGTCTATTTCCAAATTTGGTCTTTCGGTAGTAACCATTGTCTTTGATGACCGTATGGGTACCTACCTCCCCCGGCAGTTGATCGCGGAAAAGATTAAATCGGCTTCAGAAATAATTCCCGAAGGGTTTGGAACTCCGGAGATGGGACCTATTACTACGGGGCTCGGCGAAATCTACCAGTATATCCTGGATGTAAAACCCGGATATGAGGGAAAATATACGACTGCAGACTTAAGAACCATTCAGGATTGGCTGGTAAAGAGGCAACTATCGGGTATTCCCGGTGTTGTTGAAGTCAATACCTGGGGAGGCTTTTTAAAGCAATATGAAGTTGCCATAAGTACAGAACAATTAAATGCCATGAACATCACGGCAAAAGAGGTGATAAATGCTCTGGAACTTAATAATAGTGTCACCGGCGGAGGATATATTGAAAAGGTAAATCAGGCTTATTTTATTCGAGGTGAGGGCTTGGTTTCTTCTTTGGAGGATATTGAAAACATTGTGGTGAAAAACGAGAATTCAATTCCAATCTATATTAAGGATGTGGCCAGGGTCGGTTTTGGAAGTGCCACTCGTTTTGGTGCTATAACAGGTAATGGTGAGGGCGAAAAAGTCCTGGGTCAGGTAATGATGCTTAAAGATGCCAATTCCAAAGAGGTTATAGATGCCGTAAAGGATCGCGTAAATTTAATTTCAAATACATTGCCCGAGGGGATACAAATAAATGCTTTTCTGGATAGAAGTGAGCTTATTAATAAAACAACATTTACGGTGACCGAAAATTTGATTTTTGGCTGTCTGATCGTAATTTTTGTTGTAGTCCTGCTTTTGGGTAATTTAAGATCCGGATTAGTGGTTGCTTCGGTAATTCCACTTAGTTTACTATTCGCCCTTTCTTTAATGTATTTGTTTAATGTGGATGCCAATTTAATGAGCTTAGGTGCCATAGATTTTGGAATAATTATAGATGGGGCTGTAATTATTGTAGAATTCATTGCATTTCAAATCACCGGAAAGCGTGATGAGATGAGTAAATTAACACGTTCTGAGAAGTTAAAATTTACGGATAAAATAACTTACCAGGGGGCGTCTAAGATGATGAATTCTGCAATTTTTGGTCAGTTTATCATCCTGATCGTTTTTATACCCATTCTTTCACTGAGTGGAGTTGAAGGTAAAATGTTCAGGCCAATGGCATTAACTTTTAGTTTTGCCCTTATTGGTGCAATGATCCTGTGTTTTACATATGTTCCGGTAATAGCATCTTTGTTCCTGAAACCTTCAGATCCTTCTAAAAAGAACATCTCATTTCAATTAATGCGCTGGCTCAACAATTCTTTTGACCCCTCTATCCAATGGGCATTTAGAAGTAAAAAAATTGTGTTGAGCCTGGCGGCCCTGGTTTTAGTGCTAACAGTACCTCTTTTTATATCACTTGGTGGTGAATTTGTGCCCACTCTGGATGAAGGTGATTTTGTAATACAACCAGTTTTAAAAACCGGGACATCACTAAGCAAAACAGTAGAGACGACAACCAGGATAGAGCAAATTTTACTGAATAATTTTCCAGAAGTAAAGCAGGTAGTGACCCGGATTGGTGCAGCAGAAGTTCCTACCGACCCAATGTCAATGGAAGAAAGTGATGTCATAATCATTTTAAATTCTAAAAAAGAATGGGTCTCAGCCGACTCCAAGGATGAACTGGCCAATAAATTCAAAGAAGCTCTTTCAATACTTCCGGGTATAGAGGTAGAATTTACCCAGCCCATTGAAATGAGGTTTAATGAATTAATTACAGGAGTTAAAGCAGATATTGCCATCAAAATCTTTGGTGAAGATTTGGAAATGCTCAGCAAAATTGGCAATCAAATCAAATCATTAATTGCAAATGTGAACGGGGCAGCTGATATCACTGTAGAAAAAATTGTAGGCCTTCCTCAGATGAACGTCAGATATAAACGTGAAAAAATTGCACGTTACGGCCTGAACATCAAGGAACTGAATGATATGATCGCCATGGGATTTGCCGGGAAAAAAGTGGGTAGTGTTTACGAAGGTGAAAAGAGGTTTGATTTAGTGGTTCGCCTGACAAACGATAACAGACAGGACATTGACGATCTTAAGAACTTATTTGTTGATCTCCCTGCCAATGGTAAGATTCCCCTGAGTGAGCTTGCCGATATCTCCTATCAAAAAGGAGCGGCTAAAATATCGCGGGATGATACCAAAAGGAGAATCGTGGTAGGCATAAATGTCCGTAACCGCGATTTACAATCCGTTGTAGATGATGTGCAAAGCTTAATAAATGACCACATTATTTTGCCAGCAGGATATACGATAAGTTATGGTGGGCAATTTGAAAACCTGCAAAGTGCGAAATCAAGATTAATGGTTGCGGTACCAATTGCACTGGTATTAATTTTTGTATTGCTCTATCTGGCTTTTAAA
>JAHEBI010000352.1 GCA_024642325.1 Eudoraea sp.
GGGCAACAGCTATAGGCCTTTATGCCAATTCACAAATTTCCTATGAAGAAGCGCTGGATTTAACCAGATTTTTAAATGACACGTCGGTTTTGGTCAGAAATCAAACGGTACGGGCTTTTGAAGCAATAGGCAGTCCGGATTTCGCAACCCAAATAATCCCCCTATTAAAAGATTCCGTTCGTGCTGTGCGCATTTCGGCCGCGCACTATTACAATGTAGTAGACAAAAGCCAGGTAGAACATTTGGAAGAATTTAAACTGGCTAACAAGGAATATATGACAGAGCTGCAAGTAAACTCAGATTTTCCTGCAGGGTTGCATCAGTTAGGGGTATATAATCAGAGTATTGGAGAAATTAACAAAGCACTTGACTTCTATAGTAAAGCTGTTCAGGAAGACAACTATTTCAATATGTCTCGCATAAATATGGCGCTGATTTATTACCAGCAAGGATTAGTGGATAAAAGTGAGGCGACCTACCTCAAAATTATTGAGCAAGAACCGGAATACAGTTATACCTACTATATGTTAGGTTTATTGTACTATGAAACAAACAGAAAAGACAAGGCTTTAGAATACCTGGCTTTGGCCTGTTCCAAAGAACCGGCAAATCAAAACGCCTCCTACAATTACGCCCTAATGCTTCAACAGGAAAATAAAAATCCTGAAGCCATTGCGGTAATTGAGAAGGCATTAGAAACCTTTCCAAATGATGAACGCTTATTATATGTGAAGCTTCTGAGTGAAATTAATTTGAATCAACAAAACAGAGCAATGAACACATGTCGTCTTTTACTGCAAATAAGCCCAAATAACAGTAATTATTTGCAACTATTTCAAAGATTACAGCAAGGTTCCTGATTTATACTGCGGATCATTCCAAAATTAATCTGCATTCTTACCAATATATGCTGATTCATTCTTTTTGATATTTCTTGATTGGGTTTATAAGCATTGAAAAAACAGGGCTTATCTTTTTATTCTTTCAGGCTAAAAAAGGTACGGAACAATAGCAAATTTTATTATAAACCGGCGCTTATTTTGTCAATTTACAAGGGGTTGCTGTATTTGTTTGAACTTTTCATTTTGCCCTATTTAAACCTTTATGAATATTTTCTTTTTGTAAAGCCAGTAACAAATATACCATAAGAAGAAAAGTACAATACTGCTCAGAATGAGCATTGCCATTAATTCTCCACTCCAGCCAAATAATGCGTTGGAAAATGGAAGAACAATTTTTCTTAGGAGATCTGCCCCACCAATATGGGAAAAAAGATAGATAAATAATGGGTTCATCCCTACAATTGCAAAAAACAAAACCCCTTTTTGATACTTTTTAATATCTATTAGCCAATAACATAAAGCAAGGGCTAAAATGGACCATCCCCCACTGGCAAAAACAAAAGTACTCGTAGCAATGCGTTTAATTATTGGTGTGAATATACTAAGCCCATACCCAATTATCAATCCTGTAAAACCCGCAATAATCAGGGTTTGCAACTTCGTCTTCGCAGGCTTATTACTCATTAACAAGCTACCGGCCAATACGCCCCAAATGGTATGCGCTGCGGTAGGAATTGCATTGAACATGGCCCAGTGCCCTCCATCTTCCTGTCCTGCAACAAGAATATTGAACCAGGCCCCAAAGTTTTCTCCAGGAACAAAAGCCTGGTTAAATTCTCCCAAAGGAAAAAATCTGTATAAAGATTCGGTGATAAGAATCAGCAAAACCGAAACCCCAATCTGAAGGGCAGCAGGCTTTTTCATGATTAGAAAAGCCAAAATATAGGTTACGGACAGCTGTGCAAGTACGTTCTGAAATCTAAAAACAATTTTTCCCGGATCAATACAGTACAATGCCCAGCCGAGTATTAATAAAATAAATGCTCTTTTAAGGGCATGCTTAAAAATCTGATTATACGAATCGCCCCTCGCCATTCTTTTTTGGTAAGATAAGGGCATAGCAACGCCAACAATAAACATAAAAAATGGCTGGATTAAATCCCAAAAATGTAAGCCTTCCCATTTCACATGATGAAACTGTTCTCCAATTGCATATATCAGGCTTCCCTCAAGTTCAGGAGCCACCATATAAGTAAATAGATGTGAGAACTCCGCAATGAGCAAAAACATGGTTAAACCTCTATAAAAATCAAGGGATAGGAGACGATTATCGGATGGTCCCTTTAGTTCGGTCATATCGTTTTTTTAATCTTAGGCAATGAATTGGGAGTGAATACAAATTAACCTGGAAAACTCGGAATTCAAATTGCTCGGTATTTAAGGACTGATAAGATAGAAAATAAAGATTGTTTCAGCTCAATTTAACACTATATATTCCACTTAAAAGTTGATGAACTCAGCATAAGAAAATAGTAAACATGCCGGCCGGATAAGAGTTCCAAAAGAAAAAACGCCTCATGAATGAAATGAAGCGTTTTGTATAAAGCTAAAAGACTTTAACTGCTTTCAGTTTTTAGGTCTTGCTATCCCAGCACCTGCTTTTCAGTTATAAAAGGTTGATTGTAGAAGCGTTTGCCTGTTGTCCTGTACAAGGCATTCGCAAGTGCACCCATGATAGGCGGGAATGGCGGTTCGCCCAGGCCAGTAGGGTCTATTTCATTTTTTACGAAGTGAACTTCTATAGATCTCGGAGCCTCACCATGCCTGATCAGTCTGTACCTGTCAAAGTTGTTTTGTTCCGGAACACCATCTTTGAAAGTCATGGCGCTATACATGGCATGACCTATGCCGTCTACTATGCCACCTTCGGCAAGATTTATAGCGGCATCGGGATTTACGACGATGCCACAGTCTATAGCACAGTGCACTTTTTGCACTACAGGCTTGCCATTCTCCATAACCATATCCAATACCTGTGCAACATAACTGTTATGGCAGAAATAAGCAGAGACACCTCTATTTACATTGGAAATATCCTGGCCCCAGCCCGATTTTTCTTTAACCAATTCCAATACTCCTGCGTAACGGTCGGCTTCGTAATCATTATTTTCCCCTACAGGGTTTTTCTGTGCCCGGTTCAATAGCTCAAGGCGAAATTCGATGGGATCTTTCCCTGCAACATCTGCTACTTCGTCCAGGAAGGATTGTTCGGCTCCTGCTATAAAGTTGGATCTTGGTGCCCTGAATGCTCCAACCGTGATATTTGAGTCAATGGTCCAATCCTCGGCCAGGTAATTATCCACAGCGCCTGCCGGGAAGCGATTAGCTGCCAAAGGGCTTTCAGGAATACCACCTGTGCGCACATGAAAGGCGATTAGGTTATTGTCTGCATCTAATGCTGCACGATAGTAGGCATGATAGGAGGGACGGTAAACCCCCATCGTCATATCATCTTCACGTGAGTATACAAGTTTAACCGGTGCTTTCACCTGCTGAGAAATCACCGCAGCCTCGGTAAGAAAATGGCCGTAAAGCCGTCGTCCAAAACCACCGCCCATACGGGTCATTTGAATGTCCA
>JAHEBI010000353.1 GCA_024642325.1 Eudoraea sp.
AGAACTTTATATTGAACAACCCGATTTTGAAGATGATTACACCATCAAATGGGATGGGGAATGGCAGATTACGCTTGAAGTATTCAGGGATCTGGGAATTGCATTTCTTGGGGTCATCGTCATTATCTATATTTTGATCGTAGGGTGGTTTCAAAATTTTAAGGCACCCATAGTAATGATGGTGGCAATTCCACTTTCTTTGGTGGGCATTGTGTTAGGCCATTGGTTATTAGACGCATTCTTTACAGCTACCTCCTTTATTGGGATGATCGCACTGGCCGGAATAATGGTTAGGAATTCGGTGCTGCTTATAGACTTCATAAACCTGCGCGTTGCAGAGGGTATCCCTTTAAAACAAGCAGTTATAGATGCCGGAGCAGTTCGTACCACACCAATTCTTCTTACCGCCGGTACCGTAGTAATTGGGGCTTTTGTCATTCTTTTTGATCCAATATTTCAGGGTTTGGCTATTTCATTAATGGGAGGTACAATTGCTTCAACAGTACTCACCTTGTTGGCAGTACCACTGGTATATTATTTAATAGAACGTAAAAATCACAAAATATGAAGCTACTTATTGTTACTGTTGTGGAGCAGTTTGAAGAGGCCATTCTGCAACTTTTTAAAAAGGCCAATATTGAAAGTTTTAGCGGTTCGGATATCGACGGATATAAACAACAGGCATCCCTTTTATTGACTTCAAACTGGTTTCCTGGGGTTAAGGGAGGCGTAGAATCCAGCCTGTTTTTCTCTTTCACTGAAGACGAGAAAATAGATGCACTATTTCCCTTGATTAAAGAATTTAATGAAAACCTTGTGACTAACAATCCCATAAAAGCGATTGTAGTTCCCATAGAAAGATCAATTTAATAAATTAAAAAATATGAAAAACAGAATTGTCAGGGCCGTAGCCGGAATCTTTGTTCTGCTTAGCCTGATATTGGCCATTTACGTAAATATGAACTGGTTATGGTTTACAGCCTTCGTAGGGATTAACCTGTTACAGTCATCAATTACCAAATGGTGTTTAATGGAAGATATTTTATCCAAATTTGGGGTAAAGGATTAATTTTATTCCTTATGGTTGTATGGTTTTAATAATCGCAGATTTTTGATATTAAGGAGTAAACCTTAATTTATTCTCAAAAGTTCAGGCAGGATAAGGTCAAAAATATCACCGTTATTTTGTTATAGGATTATAATAACTTTTTATAACTTTTAAAGTAAGGTTTACCTTGAAAATCCTACTTTTATGGCATAGTAATTATAGTTTAATATTTGATCATGTCAGAAAAAACAGAACGTGTTAAAACACTTATATTGGGCTCAGGTCCTGCCGGTTATACCGCTGCTATATATGCTGCAAGAGCGGACCTCAAACCTGTTATGTATACAGGTATGGAGCCCGGAGGGCAATTAACCACTACCACTGAAGTGGATAACTTTCCCGGATATCCTGAAGGTATTGATGGACCGACTATGATGGTACAGTTACAGCAACAAGCAGAACGCTTTGGAACGGAGGTGCGCATTGGGATGGCCACTTCGGTTGACTTCAGTGATGAAGTTGGGGGAATCCATAAAGTGACCATAGATAATACTAAAGTTATTGAGGCAGAAACCGTGATTATTTCCACAGGGGCAACGGCTAAATATTTAAATATACCCAGCGAACAGCGATTGCGTGGTGGAGGTGTTTCGGCATGTGCAGTTTGCGATGGATTTTTTTATAAGGGACAGGATGTGGCCATTGTTGGAGGTGGTGATACGGCAGCTGAAGAAGCGTCATACCTTGCAAATATTTGCAATAAGGTTACCATGTTAGTCCGAAAAGATAGTATGAGAGCCTCAAAGGCTATGCAACATCGCGTTAATAGTTTGCCAAATATTGACTTACGGTATAATTCTGAAGTAGATGAAGTTTTGGGTGAACAGGTTGTTGAAGGTTTACGGATTGTAAACAATAAAACAGGCCAAAAAGAAGAAATTCCTATTACGGGTTTCTTTGTTGCGATAGGACATAAACCTAATACAGAAATTTTCAAAGGACAGTTGGAGATGGATGGGACAGGCTATCTGATAACACATGGGAAGTCCACTAAAACAAGCAAACCTGGCGTTTTTGCCAGTGGTGATGTTCAGGACAAGGAATACAGGCAGGCCGTTACAGCGGCGGGAACAGGCTGTATGGCGGCTTTGGATGCTGAGCGATATTTGGCTACCGTAGAAACCCCACAGGAGGTGTCCTGATCTATTGCGGGTATTCATTCGTACAATAATAAAAAGACCGCCATATCATGGCGGTCTTTTTATTATCCCTGGATTATAGAGGATTCTAATCTATTCGTTTGTAGTTTTCTGAGAAAGTTCTGTTGCCTTCTGCATCCTGTGTTATCTGGCTGAAATTATTATCTTTCAGATCTAATTCAAAGGTAAAATTACGCAGGGTATCCAGAGCCCGCATCATTCCGTAATCCCCATATTCTATAGTTTCTATCAATTCGCTATCCGTGATGTAATAGGATCCATAACCAAATCGACCGATAGTATCATTAGGATCAGTACGGGACCACATTACATGGCCGTCATAGTACATTTTTACCTGTCTGTAACCTTTTGGGGCAGGAATCGTATCGGTAATATCCTGACCATCATAGTTATAAAAACTTTCAAGCTCCCAGGTGCCTTCCATGGTATGCATAGTGTTAGGTTTTGCAGATGTGACTGCTGCGGCCGTTGCCAGAAGCATCATCATTAAAACCAATCCAAGAAATTTTTTCATGGTTGTGTGTTTTAAAAGTTATTCTTAAATATATCTTAAAAGTTACAATATTTTTTGTAAAATCAGAACTTTAAGGTATAAAATTGTGATTTTCTATTTAGAAGTAGAAAAGATGATTATTTAGCATAAAATGAATTAATAAGAGAAGTAAGTTTTTCGATATCATTTTCAGTGTGAGAGGAAGTCAAAACAATCCTGCTTTTCAAGCCGGATTCTTCTGATGGATAATGGAAATCAGTTACAATAATACCATTTTCATAGAGAAATTTGCTAAATAATGGATCTGAATAACTAAAGACCGGGAATCCTTCCATATAGCTAAATTTTGAAGTAAAATTTAATTGGCTTAAAAAACAGGCTATATTTTTATCCAGAATCTTTTTTTTAGCTGCATATATTTTACCGACTTTAATAAATGTTGCCATACTGGCTGGTGATGGAGGTGAAGCTCCAGCATAAATATCCGTTTCCTTTACTTGTTTTGACCACTCATTACTGCTAAAGATAGCACCGGCATCTATCCCCAGGGCTTTACCCAAAGAACAACAAATCAGTAATTCTTTTGGCTTGAATTTGGAAAGGATCTGGAAGGCCCCACTGTTTCCAGGGCCTATTTGTCCAATACCGTGTGAATCATCTGCCACGAGAATACATTTAGTAAGAGGAAGAGATTTAATACCTTCAAAATGGGGATAG
>JAHEBI010000354.1 GCA_024642325.1 Eudoraea sp.
TAAATTAAGCTTATAGGCCAGTTTTAAAAGAAGATCATAGGTAAGGTCGAAACCCCGCACCGCATACCGGTCCGGGTCTGCCCCAAAACGCTCTCTGTATCTTCTCACAAAAGCATTATCTGTAATTTCCTTATACACCGAGGGGTATGTAAAATTGAGGTTAGATAAATGCGCCCCGGAGATGACATTGTTTTCGAATGCCTTATTTTTATTTGTAGTGAACATCCGGACTTTGGTAGTATCTGAATTAGAAGAATTAAGAATAGAACTTACACTGGAAACCACTTTGAAATTATCAGTTTCTACAAAAACCCAATTCTCCGCTTCAATGGACAAAAGATTGGCAAATACTTCTAAATCCAATGAAATATTTTCTTCGTCTTCCAGCAGTTCAACTGATTTGGCCACAGGGAACTTTTCCCTGATCTGTTCACTAACGGGCTTATTCTTTGCGTCGGAAATAATAATAATGTTCTGATCCGTTATGGTTTCCTCTACATAACCGAGCATGCGTTCACGCAACACCTGATCAGAAGGTATAGAAAAGAATACATTCTCAAGCTCAAAATCACTGGAAGATGCCAGGGGTGCAATCACCGGCACCTTGACATTGGCTGCTTTAACAGCTACTTCCTTTAAGGAATTTAATTGCAATGGACCTACAATGGCACTAACTCCTTGCAGATCTTGTCCCTGAAGTATTTGCCTTGTTTTACCAGGACTTAATTGCGTATCAAATGTCTTTACATCGACAGAAATTCCCAGCTCCGAAATGGAATCCAGGGCAATAAGTGCCCCACTGTACAAACCAAGGCTATAACTTATCGCATTACTTCTGGCGATAGCATCTGTAGCACTCTCAATATCATTCAGGTCCAATTTATCTATACGAAAAGGCAGTAAATAAATCAGTTTTGGTTTGTTTGTAATCCGGATACTATCTAGAAGGTTTATTTTATCGAGAATCAAAGAATTTTTCACTTCTAAATTACCAGTTTTATCCTTAGGCAGTTTTAACACCATCCCGGCCTTTAGTCCTTTGGAAAGATCCGGATTGAGTTCAAGCAATTGATTATAATCAATCCCCAAATTCCTTGTTAAGGAATAAACGGTTTGCTTGGGTTTAACTTCATAAAATATAAAATTATCCGTATTAACCTCATTGTCAACACCTTTCATTTGCGGCAACCGTATAACCATACCTTCCTTCAAACCACCATTCTCGCTAATCTCAGGATTTAACCTAACAATATCCTGTGAGCTTATGTTATATTCCTGTGAAAGGCTATACAAGGTTTTTTTTGGAGGAACTGTATAGGAAATGTACAATTGAACGTTTTGATCTTCAAGACTGCTACCGGCAATTTTTGGGAGTTTTAATTGTTGCCCTTCAGCTAGGAAACTCGTACCATCTGATAATTCCGGATTTAAAGCAATAAGACTGTCTATTGTAATTCCGTATTTATGAGCGATACTCCATCTTGTTTCTTTTGGCAGTACTGTATAGGTTTCCAATTCATCCGGTAAGATGCTGTCTTTAGCAACTTCACCTTTCCGGTATTCGGGGATTCTTAAACGCATTCCTTTTTTCAATTGATCTGCATACAATTCCGTATTATAGCGCTTAATATCTTCTTCAGAAACATTGTACCGTTGTGCAATACTAAAAATAGTTTCCTTTTTCTTAACCTTATGCATGGTAAAAGTTACCGGCTTTTCCTGATTTTCAAGGGCAGCTTTTTCTTGTAGGGCAATTGAATCATTTGCACTTAACACTTTGGCATCCAAAGGAATTACCAGTATGGTATTAGGCTTAAGCACATCACCCTCTGCCACCTCTTTATTGTACCTAAGTATATCCGCAGGGTTTACTTTGTATAGCCTTGCAATACTATAAACGGTTTCTCCAACTTTTACCGCATGCGAGCTAAACTGTTGTGCCATGGCCTGGCATGAAAAAAGTATGATCGCAGCAGTTGTAATTAAAAATCTCATTGACATGCTTGTAGGTTTTATTCCCATTCTATGGTTGCGGGGGGTTTTGAGGAGATATCATAAACTACCCTGTTTACCCCCGGAACTTTATTTATTATTTCATTTGAGGTCTTTTGCAAAAATTCGTAGGGTAAATTAACCCAATCTGCCGTCATACCATCTGTACTTTCGACTGCACGCAAAGCTACACATTTTTCATAAGTTCGTTCATCTCCCATGACCCCAACACTATTTACGGGCAAAAGCATGGCTCCGGCCTGCCAAACCTCATTATAAAGACCCCATTCCTTTAATCCATTGATAAATATAGCATCTACTTCCTGTAAAATACTTACTTTTTCCGCCGTAACATCACCTAAAATCCGGATAGCCAAACCGGGCCCCGGAAACGGATGACGTCCCAGACGTTCCTCTTCTATTCCAAGAGTAGCCCCTACTCTCCTCACTTCATCTTTAAACAACATTTTGAGGGGTTCTACCACCTTTAACATCATATAATCCGGCAATCCACCTACATTATGGTGACTCTTAATAGTGGCCGAAGGCCCTCCCGTTGCCGATACCGACTCAATTACATCTGGGTAAATAGTTCCCTGCGCCAGCCATTTGGCATCTTTAACTTTATGTGATTCATCATCAAAAACATCAATAAAAATGCCACCAATAATTTTTCTTTTCTTTTCAGGATCCGATTCTCCCGCTAGCGCGTTCAAAAAACGTGCCGAAGCATCAACGCCCTTTACATTAAGCCCCATATGTTCATATTGGTCGAGCACTTCCTGATATTCATTCTTCCTGAGCAATCCGTTATTTACAAAAATACAATGCAGGTGATCTCCTATTGCTTTGTGCAATAAAACAGCGGCCACGGTAGAATCTACACCTCCTGACAATCCCAGGATGACTTTTTCATTGCCTATCTTTTTCTTTAATTCAGCTACGGTGGTCTCTACAAACGCATCCGGGGTCCAGGTTTGTGACAAACCGCTAATATGCACTAAAAAGTTTTCTAAAAGCAGCTTACCCTGTTTGGTATGGTACACTTCGGGATGAAACTGAATGCCATATGTTAATTCGCCTTCTATTTTAAACGCTGCATTTTCCACATCATTAGTACTCGCCAGCCTCACTGCATTTTCTGGCAACTTTTTAATGGTATCGCTATGACTCATCCACACCTGGGAACCTTCCCTGATCTCATAAAAAAATGGCTCATCACCATCAATTGATGTTAACCGTGCCCTTCCGTATTCACGGGTATTGGATGGCGCTACATTTCCTCCATGGAAATGAGCCAGGTACTGGGCTCCATAACAAATAGCCAACAGGGGTTTCACACCCTTTATCCCTGACAGGTCCGGATGAGGTGCATCATCTGCGCGCACGGAGAAAGGAGAACCTGAAAGAATAACTGCTTTATACTCAGATAAGTCTTTCGGAACATTGTTATAGGGTTTAATTTCACAGAAAATGTTAAGTTCCC
>JAHEBI010000020.1 GCA_024642325.1 Eudoraea sp.
AATTGGGAACTAGCGACCCTGGGCGGAGGGTGCTTTTGGTGTACTGAAGCAATTTTATTGGAAGTTAAAGGAGTAGAAAAGATAGTCTCGGGATATTCGGGAGGGAATGCTCCCGGCAAACCTACTTACAGAGAAATATGCTCAGGCCGCACAGGTCACGCAGAAGTAATACAAGTGAGCTTTGACCCAGATATTATTTCCTTTCGGGATCTGTTAATCATTTTTATGACAACGCATGACCCCACAACCCTCAACCGGCAGGGTGCCGATATTGGAACACAATACCGTTCGGTCATTTTTTACCACAATCCAGATCAAAAAACAGTGGCAGAAGAAGTTTTAAGTGAAATGTCTTCCTATTACGAGAGCCCGGTGGTCACAGAACTTAGTCCGTTAAAAATATTCTATGAGGCAGAGGACTACCATCAGGATTATTATCGGAATAACAAAAGTGAGGGTTATTGCAATTTTGTAATTACTCCAAAATTGGCTAAGCTTAGAAAAATTCATGCCGGAAGGCTGAAAAGCACTATTTAGCACGCCTCGTTTAAATAATGCCGAAACGCTAAGAACCCTAAATAATAAAACATTAAAAAAGAGCTCCAATACTGGTATTGGAGCTCTTTTTTTTACTTACAAACTATCAGTTACTAGTCCTTTACACTGGCTAATTTGCCATTTTTAATATTGTTAACTTTTAAATCCTGAAGTACATTTATTGCCTCTTCCACATAGACATCTTTGGCCAGGTTATTATGCCAACGGTCCCTTTTTTCTCTTAATACCGAATCTTTTGTGAATAGTTCCTCTTCATATTTCAGGGATTGAAATGTTAAATGTGAGTCGTAATCTGAAATGCTTTTAAAATAGGTGGATTTTTCTTTAACTTTTTTCTCTTCGCTTTTATAGATGTCAAAATTTAGAGAAACCACATTTTCATCCTGTTGTTCTTTGAGCCATTTCGCGTTTTCCTCAATTAATGAAATCTGAGGATTCGATGACATGCGTTTTGTACTATTCGCAATAGTCGTTTCATAATCAATATATCCATCCCAGGGCTTATAGTCAGCTGCTGATATTTTATCCCAGCTTAACGGATTGCGCTGATCTCTTTCCCCCAGATCAATATAGCTGTATCTGTCCGGGACAACAACATCACTTTTAACACCTTCCAACTGAGTTGATCCTCCGTTTATCCTGTAAAACTTTTGTGTTGTAAGTTTTATAGCCCCCAAATCACCATGTTCATTGCTTCTGACAATATTTTCCAAAGGAATTACATTTTGTACTGTTCCCTTGCCAAAAGTCTGCTTACTGCCAATAATAACAGCTCTTTTATAGTCCTGCATGGCAGCTGCCAATATTTCAGAAGCCGAGGCAGAGAGTTCATTTACCAAAATAACAAGCGGACCATCCCACTGAATTCGTTCATCCTTATCCTCATATACATCCTTATCCTTTCCCGCTGACCTAACCTGAACCACCGGACCATCTTTTATGAAAAGACCAGCCATTTCCACTACAGTTTTAAGGGATCCCCCACCATTATCTCTAAGGTCAATTACAAGGCCTTCCACTCCTTCCTTCTTTAAAAGCTCCACTTCTTTTGCAACATCCGTGGCTGCATTCCGTTCTGCATAATCGTTAAAATCTACATAGAATTTAGGAAGATTAATGATTCCGTATTTTTGATTTTCTTTAATAACCGTTGCAGATTTGGCATAACTTTCTTCAAGTTCAACCACATCTCTGGTAATGGAAATCTCTTCAATGGAGCCATCCACTTTCCTGACTGTCAAATCAACCACAGTGCCTTTAGGCCCCTTAATAAGTTTAATAGCATCGTCTAAACGCATCCCTACAATATTCACCGGTAACTCGCCATCCTGACCAACTTTTAAAATTTCGTCACCAACTTCCAGTTGCTGATTCCTCCAGACAGGTCCGCCTGAAATGATTTCAACAATCTTTGCGCCTTCTGGTTTTTTCTGCAATCTCGCACCGATTCCTTCAAATTTACCAGACATACTAATGTCAAATTTATCTTTATCCTCCGGAGCGAAGTAATACGTATGAGGGTCAAACTCATCAACAATGGTATTGATATAATACACAAACCAATCTTCCCGTTTGAGATCGTCTACAAAGTCGAAATATTCATCCAACGTCTTTTTTGTAGACTCTCTGGACTCCGATTCCAGTTCCGAAACAGGCAAACTCTTATACTCTGCATCGTCTTTCTTTTTTTGCTCCTGTTCCTTAAACCTGGCATCATAAGTTCCAATAGTTGCATATTTAAGCTGTTTCCTCCATCGCTCTTTAAGTTCGTTTCTGCTGGCAGCAAATGGCTGGTCCTTATAATCGATATTAATAGATTCTTCAATAGAATAATCGAAAGGATCATTTAAAACCTCTTTATAAACAGATTTTGCATTTTCTATTCGCTCCATGAATCTGGAATAAACGATATTAAAGAAAGATATATCTGTATTCTTTATCTGATCATCTATCTGAAATTTGTATTTTTCAAATTCTATGATATCTTCCTCCAAAAAGTACCTTTTAGTAGGGTCTATAACATCTATAAAATCTTCAAAAACACTAACCGAGAAATCATCATTTATTTCTTTGGGTTCATAGTGACCGCGCTCTAAAATATAGGTGATGAGATCTAAAAGTAATTTATCCTTATCATCATTTTCAAATGATTTATTAGTAAAACTGCATGAGGCAACTGCAATCAGTAATACCAAAAATCCTAATATGAGGTTTCTTTTCATGTATTTTTTTATATGTGGTAATTATTAACCTTCTTAATATTTTAATTAAACAGTATTCATTACTTCGCTATACCATTGAATTCCCTAAGATACTGAAAAAACCATGCCACATTGCAAGCCCGCAGCATTAATTTTTTGTTAAACATCACAAGGATATGTTTCCAATAAGCATTAATAATCAACTATTTGAATTCGGTTTTTCAGTAAGGTGGAATGAAATTCCAGAGCATTCACAAACTATTGAATTTTTAACTGACCCTACCATAGCGCGCCATAATAACATATTAAAAACGTATTTTTGCCATAGAAAGTATACAGCATGCAAAAACCCCTTATTCTGGTTACCAATGACGATGGAATAACGGCTCCTGGCTTAAGAGCATTGGTTCGTTATATGAAGGAAATTGGAGACGTGGTAGTTGTGGCACCGGATAGTCCGCAATCGGGGATGGGGCATGCCATAACACTAGACAATACCCTGTACTCAAAAAAAGTCACCATAGATCTTGAACATGGAGGTCAGGAAGAGTACAGCTGCAGCGGAACTCCCGCAGATTGTGTGAAACTGGCTCTTCAGGAGTTATTGGGAAGAAAACCAGACTTGTGTGTTAGTGGGATAAATCACGGTTCTAATTCTTCCATAAATGTCATCTACTCAGGAACCATGAGTGCTGCGATCGAGGCAGGAATTGAAGGTATCCCCGCAATCGGTTTTTCCTTATGTGATTATTCATGGGAAGCAAATTTTGAAGTTGCTGAAATAGCAATTAAAAAAATTACCGAACGAGCTTTAAGCCATGGAATTCCAAAGGGAGTTGTCCTGAATGTGAATATCCCAAAAACTAATGGTGAAGCTCTGAAAGGAATAAAAATATGCCGACAGGCAAGAGCTAATTGGAAAGAAAAATTTGATAAGCGAACCAATCCCATGGGTAAGGACTACTATTGGCTTACCGGTGAATTTGAACTCTTAGATAAAGGTGAAGATACTGATGAATGGGCCTTAAGTAATGGTTACATCTCGGTAGTCCCCACGCAATTTGATTTAACCGCACATCATGTGATACAGGATATAAACAGCTGGTCTTTAAATGAATAATAAAAAAGAAATAGTAATTGGTTTCGCAGTAGGTATTATTGCAAATATCACGGGTACGCTTTTGTATATACTTTTGTTTTCCGAATTTGGAATTATAGAAACATTCCATGCGGCTTTAAAACAGGGGCATATGGGAAGTTTACTGGCCTTAGGTGCAATTTTAAACCTGATCGCTTTTTTTGGATTTTTAAAAATAAGAAGGGATCAAAGGGCAAAGGGAGTGTTAATTGCCACCTTGCTGACTGCCATGATCATACTCTATTATAAGATTTTCTAGGATGAAGTATTATATTATCGCCGGGGAAGCCTCCGGGGATCTGCATGGATCAAATCTTATTAAAGCAATTTTTGCAAAAGATACAAATGCTCAAATCCGATGCTGGGGGGGAGATCAAATGGAAAAAGCCGGGGGTACTCTTGTAAAGCATTATAAGGAAATGGCTTTTATGGGATTTTTAGAGGTCATTGCCAATCTCAATGCCATATTTAAAAATATTAAATTCTGCAAAGCAGATATAAAATCCTATAATCCGGATGTCATTATTTTTATTGATTATTCAGGTTTTAATCTGAGAATAGCGAGCTGGGCGAAAAAACACAATTACCGCACTAATTACTATATTTCACCCCAAATATGGGCCTCAAGGGAGGGGCGAATCAAAAATATCAAAAGAGATATTGATGCCATGTTTGTTATTCTGCCATTTGAAAAGGATTTCTATGAAAAGAAACACAATTATCCGGTCACTTTTGTAGGGCATCCATTAATTGATGCAATTGGTAATATTTCAATAGGCGATGATCAAGGTTTCAGAAATGAGTACCATCTGGATCCCAAAAAACCTATTATTGCACTTCTTCCAGGTAGCAGAAAACAAGAAGTTCGACAAATGCTTGGCCTGATGTTAAAGATTACACCTTCGTTTTCAGAATATCAATTTGTTATAGCAGGGGCACCGAGCCTGGAAATTGATTTCTATTCAGAATTCTTAAAAAGTTATAAAGTAAGTCTAGTTTTTAACCGTGCCTATGAATTGTTGAGCCATGCACATGCTGCCCTTGTAACGAGCGGCACAGCCACTTTGGAGACAGCTTTGTTAAAAGTTCCCCAGGTTGTTTGCTACAAAGGGAACTGGATTTCCTATCAGATTGCGAAACGCCTCATCACTCTGGAATATATTTCCCTGGTAAATTTAATTATGGGGAAAGAAGTAGTCAAAGAGCTTATTCAGGGGGATTTGACCACAAAAAAACTAAAGCAGGAGTTAACCAAAATCCTTGATGGCCCTTCACGTGAGGCACAGATAAAGGCATATACAGAGTTGGAAAAAAAACTTGGCGGGAAAGGCGCAAGTGAACATGCTGCTGCACTTATAATAGAAAATGTTTAATTTTATATCCTATAAGCTCATTGTGACACAGGGATGAACAGAAAGATTTTAGTTTTTTTAATTGTGATACTCCTCAGCAGCTGTGGTATTGTTAAAAAGAAAACTACCTATGCCCAGGATCGTTCCGTTACCGTAGCGGCATCAGAAAAAGATAGTATAACTACTGAGGTAAAGATACCAGAATCAACCGTAACCATCGTTGAGCTTGAAAAAGCCGATTTGATCATCAATACTGCAATGGCCTATTCGGGTGTCCGGTATAAGTATGGAGGTACAACTAAAAAAGGCATGGATTGTTCAGGCCTTTTATATGTTTCTTTTGGAGAAAATGATATACCGTTGCCCAGGATATCATATCAAATGGCGGATGAAGGAAAGAAGATTAATTTAAATAAAGTCACCAAAGGTGATCTGTTGTTCTTCAAAACGAGCAGGAAAGGAAAAAAAATTAATCATGTCGGACTTGTGGTTGCCGTAGACGGACAGGATATCAGGTTTATTCATGCCACCACTTCCAGGGGAGTTATTGTTTCTTCCTTGCAGGAAGGCTTCTGGAATTATGCTTTTGTAAAGGCAACCAGAATTCTTTAACTGCTTACCACAAATTGGTCATAAAGTGGTTTTTACCGAATTATTTATTAGAATTTAATTTCACTAACTGAATTTAACATTCAGCACTCAATAATACCTTACCGGTTTTTAGAAATAAGCTAATTCTCCATGAAGCTATTGGACTTTATTCCGGTCAAGCTGACATTGTTTCTGGTTTTAGGGATACTGATTGGGTATCAAATTAATATTTCACTATTCATATCTGCGGCCATTACCGGGGTACTTATAGTTCTATTGGGCATAACATGGACCCGCAAAAAGAAGCTGGAAAATCTGCCGTTTGGCATCTTAGCACTATTATGTACCATTGGCTTGGGTATGCTGGCAATAGCATTGACTTTACCTGATAACAATACAAAACATTACTCTGGTTTTAAGCTTTCAACTGATCCATATTTTCTACTTAAAGTTCGTGAAATTCTAAAACCCAATGACTTTAATGATCGTTATATAGTTGAGGTCAGTGCAATTGATAGTACGCCGGCCAAAGGCAGGATTCTTCTTATTGTTAAAAAAGACACATTAAGTCATAAATTTAATGTAGATGATGAAATTTACACCCTAAAGCTACCTGAATTAATAAGGCCTCCACTTAATCCATATGAATTTGACTATGCAGCTTATCTGAAAAAAACAGGTGTAAACCATCAACTTAAATTAGGCAGTTGGGATTATATTATTAAAAAAGATGCTTCCAGATCCTTATCAGGGTTAACTGAGGTCGTCAGGCAAAGAATTATTTCGGGTCTGGGGACATCTAATTTTGGAGGAGAAGAGTTTGCTATTATTCAGGCGCTGCTTCTGGGTCAGCGTAATTCGATTGGCACAGATACGTATAATAATTACAGAAATGCCGGGGCGGTTCATATCCTGGCCGTCTCAGGACTGCACATTGGAATAGTATTGTTGCTATGTCAATTCCTGCTCAGTCCCTTAGAGCGGTTACCCAGAGGCAGGATTATTGTATTGATACTTACAGTTATTCTTCTCTGGGGTTATGCCCTCCTGGCAGGTTTATCACCTTCTGTAATAAGAGCAGTGAGTATGTTTTCTTTTGTCGCCTATGCCATGTACCTGAACAGGCCAACCAGTACATTTAACATCCTGGCATTATCCATGTTTTTCATTCTGCTCGTCTATGATCCCATGCTGCTGTTCCAGGTAGGGTTTCAATTGAGTTATGCTGCTGTATTTGCTATTTTTTGGTTATTCCCTAAACTACAGCGCTTTTGGAATCCTGAAAATTTTATTCTTAAAAAAGTCTGGCAATTAATATCCGTTTCCTTAGGCGCTCAAATAGGTGTACTACCTATTAGCCTTTTCTATTTTCATCAATTCCCCGGATTGTTTTTTATCTCAAATCTCCTGATCATACCTTTCTTAGGCTTGATTTTAGGCATGGGGTTTCTGATCATATTTCTTATGCTTGCAGATCTGCTGCCGAGTATCATATCCAATATATATAATGAGATCATACACCTCATGAATAAGATCATTGAATGGACAGCGAAACAGGAATCATTCATTTTTAAGGATATTCCATTTGATCCTATGCAACTTGTATTGTGCTATCTGTTAATACCTGCTTTGGTATATTTTGTTATCTACAAGAAGTTTAAAAACATCCTGGCATCAGCTCTTTGTGTAATTGCATTGCAGTTATGGGCTGGTTTTTCTGTAGTAAGCAAAAGCAGGGAACAAAAAATCTTCGTGCTGCATAAAACGGGTACCTCGGCACTTATATATAAAAAGGCCAATACATTGAGTGTGCACTGTTCAGATTCTGCTTCGGTGGTAAAGCTGGTTAATAACTTTGTTGTGGCGGAAAACATCCGGAAACTAAATTATATAAGCCTAAAAAACAGCTACCTCATTAAGGGGCAAGGCCTTTTGATTATAAATAATCCCGAAACCAGTTTCCTCAAATTACTGCAAACCAAATATGTCTTGCTTGGAAATTCACCCAAAATAAATTTCAACCGTTTCCTTGATTCAACTCAACCAAAAAGTATCATAGTGGATGGAAGTAATTACAAAAGTGACATCAAGCGGTGGAAAAAATCCTGTTCAGACAGAAAAATTCCATTTCATTATACAGGTGAAAAAGGAGCATTTGTACTGGACATAGAATAAATCAGCGCACTCCGTGCATAAGCCTTTTTAAAACCGGATTTAATAATATGGAAATAAAACCAAATGCAATGGGCACCAGTGTGAACATTAAAAAGAAAGTGCTTAAAGAATATTGCTCTGAAATTTTGTCGATCATTCCGCCCATAGTCCCTGCCGTTTTTTGTCCAATGGCTATAGCAAGATACCAAATACCAAACATAAACCCTATCATCCTCGCCGGGACAAGTTTACTTAAATAAGATAAACCTACAGGTGACAGACATAATTCTCCCATAGTGTGAAGCAAATAGGCCAAAATGAGAAAAACCATACTTACCGAAGCCGTTTTCGACCCCGGGTCAATGCCTGTTGAACCATAAGACAATATGGCAAATCCAAGGCCCAGCAGTATTAATCCCAGGCCGTATTTCATGGCAGCACTCGGATTGTATTTACTTTCCCACCATCGGGAAAAGAAAGGGGCCAGTGTAATGATAAAAAAGGAATTTAGAATTCCGAACCAGGATGCGTCTATCTGATTCCCCTCCTGTGAAAATTTATCTACCAACCTGTAAATAACCAATCCCCATATCCCAACAAAAGCCAACCCCAGTACAATATTGGATAAGCCAATCCTGGAATATGTCTTTTTAAACAAAAGATATAATACCCAGGTAATAATCATTAGAGGTACTGTGGTAAGCAGCGCGTCCACCACTTTGAAAACCATAGCCGCCGAACCTGCCAAATTTCTATTGGTATAATCTCTGGCAAACAAGGTCATAGAACCCAGCGCCTGTTCAAAGGCTGCAAAGAAAATTACGGTAAAAATTCCAAAGAAAACCACAGCAATAATCCTGTCTCTTATCAGGGGAATATATCTTGAAATCCTTGAAACCAAAAGGATAAGGAACAAAACAAGCGCAAAAAGAATTATAAAATTTGAACCTGATAATCCCCAAATCTCAAATGGCACTAAACTGTCCCCACTTACTTTCTCAATGGGGTCATTAAAAAGATAGAGTAATCCTCCTACAGCTGACATTACCATAAGAACATAATCCAAAATGGTAAACGGATTTAATTTTTCTGCTTCCTTTTCTTCTTCCCTGATATCAGGGCTCTGTTCATTAATGTTTTGAGGTGATTCCACCGCATGTACCGCAGTAGGTTTGCCTCCTATTCTACCAAATAATTTTTTTGCTAGCAAAAATTGCATCATGCCAAAAAACATAAAAATCCCGGCCAGGCCAAATCCCCAGGACCACCCAAAATTCTCAGCCAGATATCCGCAAAGCATCATTCCAAAGAAAGCACCTGCATTTACACCCATATAAAAAATAGTATATGCCCCATCTTTTTTGGATTCCTTGCCCTTGTACATTTCGGAAATAATAGAAGTGATATTTGGTTTAAAAAACCCGGTTCCTATAACCAAAAAAGCCAGGCCCAGATAGAAAGTAGTCGTGGTCTCCAATGCCATACAGGCATGACCCAGGGTCATTATAGCACAACCGATCACAACTGCCAGGCGATATCCTGTAAATTTATCAGCGATATATCCTCCTATTATAGGGGTTAAATAAAGTAAAGAAGCGTACGTACCTATAAGTGCAAGGGCATGTTCCCTTGGCCAATCCCATCCCGGATTATCACTTGCAAACGGAGCCGTAAGGAAAAGGATCAATAATATACGCATCCCATAAAATGAGAAACGTTCCCACATTTCAGTGAAAAATAAAACAATTAAACCTGCGGGATGTCCCAGGACCCGGTCTTTAAAAAGATTCTCAATATCGGTATTCATTTATTTTGTGTTGCAGTACCAAGGTACTTTGTTGATAATTAACCTTGACAATCATCAGTAAGGCCGAATTCATTTGAAGGTTCTAGGTATCTGTAGGCATAATTCGTTCATCATCTTCAGCACCGTGTGTAAGTGCTTTCAACTTCTTAATAAATGCCCAAATTAGCAGACCGAAAAGGATACAGAAAACAGCTATACCCGTAAACACAGTATATTCTCCAAATTCAGAAGCGGATTCTCCAAGTAAGCCGGCTACCTTATTACCTAATCCTGTTGTCGCAAAGTACAAGCCCATCATTAAAGAAGCATATTTGGCCGGAGCCAATTTTGTTACAAAACTCAATGAAACCGGCGATAAACTCAATTCGCCAACAGTATGAAATAAATATGCCAGGACCAACCAATACATGGCAGAGGAACCGGTACCCTGATATTGAGCTGTTGCTGCAGTCATGAATAAAAAACCGGTACCCATGATTATAAGTCCCATTATCATCTTAAATATTGAAGAGGCTTCTTTTCCTTTTAACTTACGATTAGCCCAATATCCGGCAACAGCAGTACCTAAAGCGATAATAAAAAATGCATTAAGTGACTGGAACCAGGATGCGGGAATCTCCCATCCCATAAGCATCCTATTGGTGTAATCTTTTGCATAAATATTCATCAATCCACCGGCCTGCTCAAAAGCCCCAAAAAAGACTATCACCATAAGGAAGGAGAGAATCAACACAATAACCCTGTCTTTTTCAATTTTGCTTAATGGCCTTTTAAGAGATTCCCGCTCTTCTGTATTTTCCGACTTCCCAAGATAGTTTCCGACCCCCTTGAGGTATTTCTGACCGTAAATAAACTGCAATAGTCCAAAAAGCATACAAATACCTGCAAGGCCAAAACCGTAATGCCAACCGTATACTTCGCCCACATATCCCACAATTAAGCTGGAAAGAAATGCACCAACATTAATCCCTATATAAAATATAGTAAAGCCCTTATCCCGCCGAATATCACCTTTTTTATACAAGCCTCCCACCATAGTAGATATATTTGGTTTTAACATCCCCACCCCGGCAACAATAAAAGACAGCCCTGTGTAAAAAGCCCACATTTCTTCTATTGCCAAAACACTATGTCCTATTACAAGTAATATAGCTCCAAAGATTACGGATTTTTTCTGTCCAAGTAACCTGTCGGCAATAAATCCTCCGGGAATAGATGCAACATAAACTAACATGGTATACCAACCGTATAAAGCAAGTGCTTCACCATTAGACCATCCAAGTCCCGGGTTCTCTTCTGTAGATTGTGTAACCAGGTATAACACCAGGATTGCGCGCATTCCATAATATGAAAAACGTTCCCACATTTCTGTAAAAAACAATACATAAAGTCCGACCGGATGTCCGAAAAGCTCTTTTTGATGGGCTGGTTTATTAATATTGGCTGTCATAAGTAATATTGGTTAATTAAAGGTTATTCTTAATAAAGTTAGTCATTTTAGTATAGAGATGTAGCCTGGTGTTTCCTCCCCGGATACCATGATCTTTATCGGGGTATATAGCCCAGTCAAATGGTTTGTTGGCCTGGACCAGGGCTTCTATCATCCGCATACTGTTTTGTACATGAACATTGTCATCACCGGATCCGTGTACCAGTAAATAATGGCCTTTCAATAGCTGGGGATAATTAAAAGGAGAATTGTCATGGTAGCCTCCTGGATTTTCAGCCGGGGTTCTCATAAAACGTTCTGTATAAATAGAGTTATAAAAATGCCAACTGGTAACCGGGGCAACTGCGATTGCCATTTCAAAAGTATCATTGCCTTTTAACAAGCAGTTTGTGGACATAAGCCCGCCATAACTCCATCCCCATATCCCAGTCCTTTCCGGGTCAATATATGGGTATTCACTTAATTTTTTAGCCGCAGCAATTTGATCCTCGGTTTCATATTTCACTAAATTCAAATAGGTCACCTTCTTAAAATCACGTCCCTTAAAACCGGTTCCCCTGCCATCTATACAGGCAATAATATAGCCCTGGGAAGCCAGAATCTGATGCCAGTAGTCATTTGTATTCATCCAAGCATTGGCTACTTCCTGAGAACCCGGACCACTGTATTGAAACATTAGTAAGGGATATTTTTTAGAGGGGTCAAAATCTTTTGGTTTCACCATCCACATATTTAGTTCATTGCCGTTAACGGAAAGTGTGGAAAATTCTCTGGGACTTATCTCATACTGCCCAAGTTTATCTGCAAGCTTTCTATTGTTTAAAATTTCTATTAATTTATCACCATTGGATGCTTTGTGAAGGGTAAACTCAGGTGGTGTAGTCACACTGGAAAACTCATTTATGAAATAGGTAAAATCAGCACTAAACTCGGCAGAATTGGTTCCTTCTTTTGATGAGAGCCTTTTCTTATTCTTGCCCTTGATATCAACACTATAGATATCCCTGTTTACAGATCCATTCTCCGTGGACTGGTAATAGATTCTATCATTTTTTTGATCATAGCCGTAGTACTTGGTTACTTCCCAGTCCCCTTTAGAAATCTGCTTAATTAAATCCCCTCTTTTAGAATGCAGGTAAATATGTTTATATCCGTCATTTTCGCTGGTCCAGATAAAGCTGTCATCAGCCAGGAAAGTAAGATCGTCTGTAATATCAACATAAGCATCGTCTGTTTCTTCATGTAAAAGAGATACTTCGTTACTTTGTGTGTTTATGGTGTATAATTTTAGATGATTCTGATGTCGGTTTATTGTTTGAATACTTATATAATTGGGATTATTCATCTGAGTAATCCTGGGTATATAATACGACTCCGGGAGTGAAATGTCAGTGATTTTACCTGATGCCACATCATACAAATGCAACGTAACCAGGGAATTGTTCTCGCCGGCTTTGGGGTACTTGAAAATATATTGAAAGGGATATAAATCTGTTCCATAAACATCCATAGCAAATTCAGGGACAGCGGTCTCATCAAATCTTAAAAAAGCAATTTTTGTGCCGTCCGAATTCCATTCAAAGGCCCTGACCAACTTAAATTCCTCTTCATATACCCAATCTGTTATCCCATTAATAATCTTATTCCTTTCACCATCTGAGGTCATTTTTATTATGGTACCATCGGATATGGTATATAAGTACATGTTATTGTTATTCACGAAGACCACTCGCTTGCCATCCGGTGAGAATGTGGGTTCCTGAATCCAGGTATCCGCTATTTGCGTAATTTTTTTAGTAACTACATC
>JAHEBI010000355.1 GCA_024642325.1 Eudoraea sp.
TCACAATCATCCAATGATACCTTCCCGACGGGAATGCACATTGCTATTTATAAAAAAATTGTTGAAGTCACTATTCCCGGCATAAGACAATTGCGAAATACCCTCAATGAAAAGGCTAAGGCATATAACAATGTAGTTAAAATTGGTCGTACTCACTTAATGGACGCAACGCCCTTAACGCTAGGACAGGAATTTTCGGGTTATGTTTCCCAGTTAGATCATGGGATGAAGGCTCTTGAAAATACCTTGGATCATTTAAGCGAATTGGCATTAGGCGGGACAGCAGTAGGCACGGGTCTTAACACCCCAAAAGGCTATGATGTTTTAGTGGCAAAATATATATCGGAATTTACGGGACTCAAGTTTAAAACTGCTCCAAACAAGTTTGAAGCCCTGGCATCACATGATGCCTTGGTGGAAAGCCATGGCGCTTTAAAACAACTCGCTGTTTCCTTAAATAAAATTGCGAATGATATTAGAATGATGGCATCCGGGCCACGATCGGGAATTGGCGAGATTATAATTCCGGCAAATGAACCCGGAAGTTCAATAATGCCGGGCAAGGTTAACCCAACTCAATGTGAAGCGCTTACAATGGTATGTGCCCAGGTTATGGGAAATGATGTTGCTGTTACCGTTGGAGGTACCCAGGGGCATTATGAATTAAATGTTTTCAAGCCCCTAATGGCCGCAAATGTGTTGCAATCTGCCCAACTTTTAGGTGATGCTGCCATCAGCTTTGATATAAACTGCGCAGCAGGCATTGAACCTAATCACGATGTCATAAAAGAATTATTGAATAATTCATTAATGCTGGTAACTGCTTTGAATACAAAAATAGGATACTATAAAGCAGCGGAAATAGCTAATACGGCACATAAGAATGGGACAACTTTGAAGGAAGAGGCTATAAACCTGGGATATGTCACCGCAGAAGAATATGATGAATGGGTGAAACCGGAAGAGATGGTTGGTGGTTTAAAATAGTTATCCCGCCCTTTAATTGATGGATATAATTTTTGAATAAAAAAGGGCCAGTCTGAAGACTGGCCCTTTTTTTAATAATAGTGGATAGTGTTTATTATTTTAATGTGAACTTGGAAGTTCCAAGTAATTTTAGTTTATCATCATAAACATTTACCATGTAATTTCCTTTTTGGAAATCACCCGATGGCTTGTTTATAAAATCACAAACATCCAAATCATTATTTTCATAGTAAAAGGCAGTTTCTTTACTATAAGAAACAGAAGCACCTTCTTCATTAGATTTTGAGTTACCACCACCGATAACATTTCCCTGAGGATCTAATACCTCAACAAGGAATTGTCTATCTCCGGCTTCAGCAATTACATTATCAGCAACTGTAAAACAGATTTTAAATTTGTCCGTGCTTTTTGCTCTTGAAGTAGATACTAATTTACCATTGCCACGCTCTCTTACCGCATCAACTGTAAAAGAAGATAAATTTAAAGCGGAACCTCTTTCAACAGCGTCTGCCAACTGAGTATTTTGCACTACCAATGAATCGTTAAAAACTGTTTGTTTTTCCAATTCAACGAAAGTACTGTCTCTTTGCATCGCAATTAACGTATTAGATTTAGTCAAAGAATCTACCTGACGTAATAATTGTTCTCTTTCCTCTTTAAGAACACTAACTTGTCTTCTGTATCTTGAAAGTGAAGCTATATCAGACTTCATAGTTTTAACAGAATCAATATACTTTGCAATTCTATCCCTTGCTTCTACCAATTCTTCGTTTGTAGCATTACTTTCCAGTATTGCCTTGTCATATTCAGACTTTAAGCTATTCAAATCCTCTACTACAAGCTCTTTTTCCTGGGTAAGAGCCATAGTGGTCTTTTTCTTATCCTGGTATAGACTAACAGTATATATTATAGTTGCTAACAGAACTACGCCCAATAAGCCAGCTATAACCTTTAATCCGTTGTTACTTTTTGTTTCAGTCATAATGTAAATATTAATTAACCTTTTTGTTACTTTTTAAAAGTGTTTGTTTATGTCAGTCTATATACGATATAGATTTCCTTTTAGATTTTTTGCACCAAAAAATAATTAAATAACTTTAAAGATTATTGTGTCCATGAGTACTTTAATTAATCTTAAACCGATTAGCTATTAATGCATTTGAAAATTATTCCTTTTAAACCTTACCTCTCTAAATATTTCAGAGATCTTAATCTTTCATGGTTAGAGAAATACTTTTATGTTGAACCAAAAGATACTGAGTTATTGGAAAATTGTGAACGCAGCATTATTGAAAAGGGTGGATATATTTTTTTTGCTCAGTTGAATTCAGAAATAGTTGGATGTTTTTCCTTTATAAAAGTTGATGAATTCACCTTTGAATTGGGGAAAATGGCTGTAGACCCGAAGTGTCAGGGTCTTAAAATAGGTCAGAAATTAATGGAATATGCTATTTACTTTGCTAAGAAAAAGAAATGGAAAACACTGCTTTTATACTCGAATACAAAACTGAAACCCGCCATTTATATTTACAGAAAATACGGATTTGAAGAACTGGAGTTAGAAAAAAACACCCCATATAAAAGAAGTAATATTAAAATGAGCCTCATTTTAGATTAAAGCTTAATTATTTATCTTTGATTTTGCGTTTAAATCCCCTAATAAAATTAATATGAAAAATCTGATTGTAGTGTTATCCTGTTTTATGGCCCTAATAGGCTGTAAAGAAAAAACCAACCATGGACCCACTATGGATGAACAGCCCGGATATAGTGCACAATTACAGGCCGGGCTAACTGTTTCAGAATCAGAAATTAAAATTATTCCGATTGAACATGCTACCGCAGTACTAAATTGGGGAGATATTACTGTATACATAGATCCGGTTGGAGGGTTAAAAGCCTTTGAAGGGCAAAATCCAGCTGATTTAATATTGATTACGGATATTCATGGCGATCATTTTAGTTTGGAAACTCTTGAGGAATTGAATACGGAAAAAGCTAAAATTATAATGCCTAAAGCAGTGGCCGATAAAATGCCGCCAAAGTTTACACCACAAATAGATGTGCTTAATAATGATGAATCCAAAGAACGATTTGGAATTACCGTTGAAGCCATCCCTATGTACAATTTAAGGGAAGAAGCTAAAGGGTTTCATGAAAATGGACGTGGAAACGGTTATGTGCTGAACCTTGGTGGACAACGCATTTATTTCTCAGGTGATACTGAAGACATCCCTGAAATGAGGGCATTAAAAAATATAGATAAGGCATTTATTTGCATGAATCTTCCCTATACTATGACCGAAGAAAGCGCTGCAGATGCCGTACTTGAATTTCAACCCAAAGAAGTATATCCATATCATTACAGGGGAAGACCCGATGTGAGTGATGTGAATAAATTTAAGGAATTGGTGCATCAGGGAAATCCGGACATTCGCGTAATTCAACTTGACTGGTACCCCAATGAAGATTATTAAGAACCGACG
>JAHEBI010000356.1 GCA_024642325.1 Eudoraea sp.
AGTTTGTGAGTTGTCCCACCAAACTGAAACGTCCTTTTGAGCCATTGGTGCTATCAATCGTTTATGAAAATGGGTCGCTAAAAATTGTTGAAAAAGGTCGGGGCCCAGCTCATCTTCGAAAGTATTTTTAAGAAAGAAATAAATCCATCGGTGAAAAATAGTAGCTTCTATACTATTTATGGGAGAATTTCCGGCCCAGCTGCTCAGTCTATCGAGCAGGTTGCTATCTGCCTCACTTAGCTCCTTTACCCTGACAAGCTTGGCAAGGTGGCTTACAATATCAGCATTCACTGAAGAAATATCATCGGTGATCATCTCCATCACAGCGTTTTTGTCCCAGTCATCTTTTTTATCCAATAAATGGACGATGCGCCTGGCTCTGTTTTCAGGTAAATAATAGCCCGGGTATTGCATTCCTGCAATAGAATCGGGTTGGTTATTGGCCGAGTATACATAGTTCCAGGGTGGATTAACCGCAGAGGGATTTTCTTCAAAATCCAGATAACGCATGGGTTCATAAGCACCGGAACTTCCATCCATAATTAACTTGGTTTGAGCACTATCCGGCATTTGATACAGTTTAGCAGACGCCCACCAGGCTACATTGCCTTCTTTATCGCCATACATAATGTTCAGTCCGGGTGCATGTATATCGGGTAATGAGTTTTTAAATTCATCCATATTTCGCGCGTGGCTTATGCCGTTAAGGGCATTCAGGACCCTGTTTTCCATTTTGGTATAGATCCAGGACATACTAATAAGCCTGTCCCCCGCATTTTGATTCACTATGGTATCAAGTATAGGTCCATGATGTGTCTTTTTATAACTCCATGTTATAGCATCCTTATCTTTTATCTTAATCGTTTTTGAAACAATTTCATAATCCTGCCAACCCTCTTTTATCTTGTATTTGCTCTTATCCGCTGGATTCGTTTCCTCGTAATAAAAATCTACGTCATCATTTTCAAACATGGTGACTCCGTATGCCAGATTCCGGTCATGACCCAGTATTGGAAAAGGTATCCCCGCCATATGATAACCATATTTTTCATAGCCCGGGGTGCTCATATGAGCCTCATACCAAACAGACGGCTGAGCAAATCCAATGTGAGGATCGTTAGCCAGGATCACTTTACCTGATTTGGTCTTTTCAGGGGCTATTACCCAACTGTTACTGCCTTCAAGTTGTGGAATAGGTAAATTTTTCAAAGCTTTTGATATTGAGGCTATTACACGTAACCCCGATGAATCCGTAACTATAGCTTTATAGTTCTTTATCCATTCCGTGTTTTTATCAACATCAATTTCTAAATCGCCAAGATATTCCGGGCCTAGTTTGCTTTTGATCTCCGTAAGTAAGGGATCAGTTTTATGTGCCATGGCAAAACTAAAAGCCATATAACCGATAGAATTATAAATATCCTTCAGACTAAATGGTTCCTTGTCAATACCCGTGAGATAAAACTCAATGGGCGTGGGACCCTCTGCAATAAATTGGTTTATCCCATCCAGATAAGCCTGGGAAAGCAGTATAGTGGTACTCGTATAATCTAATTTTTCTAAAGTTTTAGATGTGGCCTCATCAATACCCAGGGAAAGAAAAAATTTATCCGTGGACAGCAATTTGGCTCCAAATACCTCAGATAACCCACCCCTGGCTACCCTTCTTAATAATTCCATCTGCCATAGTCTGTCCTGGGCATGTACATAGCCCAGGGCCATCAATGCGTCTTCTTCAGTTTCACCGTAAATATGAGGTATCCCATAGGTGTCATAGTAGACTTTTACCTCGCTGGAGAGATTTGGCAACCATATTTTTCCTTCGTAGTCCGGCTTAAGGGTTTGTTTAAAAATAAGTGCGGCAACTAGTGCTATTCCTAGTAATGCCAAAAGAATAAGGAGGATTTTTTTAATATTCTTCACAACAAAGGTTTTGGGATCTAAAGATAGAAAAATAGGTTTCCAATTGAATTATTCCATCCGGAATTTTAAAACGGAATTCCTTAAATAAGCCGGTACTGACATAATTCAAATTACTGATTGAAAAGCAGACACAGAAGTTGCTGGTTTCAAATTAAGGTATTGCAATTGTAAATTCCCCTTTGCTGAGTTCATTAAAATTTTCCAGACCTTCTTTCAACCAATTTTCAAAGGTTTCACTATCTGTATTTTGAATCGAAGAGTTTAAGACTTCCAGATCTGGTGAAAGCAATACGTAGTAAGGCTGTGATGCCGCTCCAAAGTTGAGAGTTTGAAAGGTACCCCATTTCTCTCCTATGGTTTCAATACTTTTAACCCTGCCCGAATCAAATTTATAATCAAATCTTTCGCCTTCGGGAAGTAACTTCCGGTCGTCAATATATAAGGAGATCAACACATACTCCTCATCAAGCATCTCGTAGATATCAGGTTCACTCCATACGTTTTCTTCCATTTTCCTGCAGTTGACGCAGGCCCATCCCGTAAAGTCCAGCAGAATTGGTTTCTTTTCTTTTTGGGCAAATGCCATTCCTTCTTCAAAATCTTTAAAACAGCTAAGTCCAAGGGGGCAATTACTTTCAGTTGCCGAAATGGAATAAAAATCGGGAGGTGGAAATCCGCTCAATAACTTAAGGCTTGTCATATTAAAAACACCTAAGACTAAGTAGATCGCAAACATTGTAGCTATAAGGCCTGCTCCTATCCTTGTTTTGGATAACTTTTGCCCTGGCCCTTCGTGCGGGAACCTTATAAATCCAAATAAATATAAGGCCAAAAGAACAAATAGCAGAATCCAGATACCAAGGAAAATTTCTCTTTTAAATATACCCCAATTACCAACAAGGTCTGCATTAGATAAAAACTTAAAAGCCAGGGCCAATTCCAGAAAGCCAAGAACTACCTTTACGGTATTCATCCACCCACCCGACTTAGGCAAAGAATTTAACCATGTCGGAAACATGGCAAATAATGCAAAGGGCAAGGCCAGGGCTACGCCAAATCCCAGCATCCCTGCAGAAAGGTTGGAAGCAACATCACCTTCGGCTAAAGTCGTACTTCCGAGAAGGCCTCCCAATATGGGGCCTGTACATGAAAAAGAAACAATTGCCAGAGTTACGGCCATAAAAAATATTCCAAGACCACCACCAACTTTAGACGAGATGTTATCCATTTTACTGGACCATGAACTGGGTAATGTCAATTCATAATAGCCAAAAAAGGAGAAAGCGAAAAATACAAAAATCACAAAAAAGGCGATGTTAAGCCATATGTTGGTGGCTATTGTATTTAGAATTTGTGGATCTACTGAATCAAATAAATGAAAGGGCAGACTCAATAAAAAGTAAATTAAAACAATAAAAAAACCGTACAGAGAAGCCTCAAAAATTCCGGCAGATTTTTTTTTGGTATGTTTGGTAAAATAAGAGACTGTCAGAGGGATCATGGGGAATACACAAGGTGTCAGCAAGGCTATTAATCCGCCG
>JAHEBI010000357.1 GCA_024642325.1 Eudoraea sp.
ATTGGTGTCAAATCCTCCTACAGCATCAAAATCCTTAGCTCTAAAAAACATAAAGCTGCCATTTACATAATCAACTGATAATGGCGTTGTATACTGTTTACGTCTGTTAGGCTTCGTTCCTGGAAAAACAAATTCCAACATTTTTTTACCGAAAATTTCCCTTCCAATAGAAGTAAAATGATCAAAACTAACTTCTTTTTTTTGATGTTCATTAAAAATTTGAGGTCCGCATAAAGCTGCATCTGATGTTTTTTCCATAAAGTCAAAACATATTTTTACGGGATCTTCCAGTAGTAAAGTATCGTTGTTTAAGAAAAGGTAATAATTGGCATTGGCAAACTGAATGCCATACATGTTGCCACCACCAAATCCTGTATTTATTCGGCTTCTGAAAAGCCTTACATTGGTGTTATTTAAATCAGAAATATAGTTTTTCAATACCTCATAATCTTCATTTTTAGAGGCGTTGTCTACAACGATAATTTCGTAGGAAATGGTTTTTGTCGTATGTTCCAAAACACTCCGGATACACTTTTGGGTAAACTCAGAAGAATTGTAATTTATTATGATTATGGCTAGTTCAAATTTAGTACTTCTCATTCATCAAATTATTTACAATAGCTCTACCACAATACTTTTTTAGAAAAAGAAGTAATTCTTCTTCAAAAAGAATAGGTTTAAAATAATCATACAGGGAGTGTATAACTTTTTTGATTTTCTTTTTGTTCATATTTACAAATAATTCCGGATGATAATCCTTTAAATGAATACCGGTATGTAACAAAGATGAACTATCATGCCATGCCTCCTTCACAATAAATGGACTAAAAAGACAAAACGTAGGTATTCCCAGGGCTTTTGCCATATTAGCTGCTCCTCCTTCATTCCCAATTAAGGCGTCACACTGTGAAAGTACAAGAATAAACTCCCTTAAAGATTTTGCGTAAAAGTCAAAATTTATTTTTGATTTTGACACGTCATTGCACCGGTCATAAATGGCCATAGCCTCCTCTTTCTGATTTGGTAAATAATTAAAAAGCACCAAACTGTTCGTGTTTGAACAAACCATGTCGACAACCTTGGACATATATTCTGAAGGGTAAGTTTTTAAGGGACTACTCCCCAAAATACTTATCATGATCAGTTTTTGCCCAGATTTTCTTTTTAATTCCCCAACTTTGTGTTTGGCCAGAACAATTTCTTCCTGGCTAAGGTATAATTCAGGGGAGCTGGAATAATTATTAAATTCTGATGCGATAGGATTAAGTAATTGCAATCTGATTTTATTGGCCAGTGAATTCTTGCCATCAGCTATGTGGCTTTCAATTACCGTATCTGTATATATCCAGGAAGTATACCACCTATAGTGCGCAATTTTGCGTGGTGCTCGGGCAAAAATAGAAATCAGATTACTTTCCAGTTTCCCATAGGCATCTATAACTACATCATAAGACTGCTTTCGGATTGATCTCAAAAATAAATAAAAGGCGGTTTTATTTTCACTGAACTCATTTTTGAAAACGATAACATGGTCTATGTAGGGATTATTTTTTAATACCGCCAGGGTATTTTCATTGGCGACGTAATGCACAGTACATTCAGGGAACAAATTTTTCAAAGTATGGCAAATTAATGTACTTGCCAATACATCTCCTATCATTTTTTGTTGAATAACAAGAAACTTCGCGCCTGCCTTATTTTTCTTTATGACTTCAGGTGTCTTAGAGACGCTTTTATGATCTAATTGTACGCAGACGGCACTGTATCGAAGTTGCTTGAATTTAATCCCATAATTGTGTAAGAGTGCCCCAGGTTCCCTGTCCTCGCCTTCAAATCCCACACTTTCTTCAAAACCAATAACTTTTAGAATGTCATTTTTCCAACCTGAAGAATTATGCCTGTTCCAATTGTTCTTTGCGGGGGTTAAAGGATTAATAAACTTTGAAATAAATTCTCTTGCCGTATGCCTGGTTTTTTTGAATGATTTTTTTATTCCATTCTCTTCAAGCCAGCTTATTTTAAAGCAATTTTGCTCTTTTATGTCCTTTAGCGTTAATAGCTTAGAGATATTTAAAGGCAACAAATAATGGACTCCTGAAATAATTGTTTCGGGTTCCTTATTTATATAGTGGACCTGTACAAAATCCTCTCTGGGAATACAGTCACCTTCTGTCATAATTATGTAATCCGTATTGGATGATAAAACGGCCTTAATTAATATTTTACTTTTTTGAAAGCCATCCTCCTCCTGCCGGATATGGGATATATCAAAGGATACCTGTGCCTTTATTTTATCAATCAATTCTTTGGTATGGGTCCCCGTTCCGTGGTCGGCAATGATTACCTCGAAATCCATGTAAGTCTGGCAATTGAACCCCCATAGAACCTTTTCCAGTAATTCCGGTTGGTTGTAAGTACTGATTATTACACTTGCCGTGCTCATTTATGATTTTTTATTTTCACCATTATTACAAATGTAGTTTTTTGGATAGCATATCCAAGATGCTTTCCAAATTAATGAAGGATTAACACTTATAAAAAGAGTATTATGTTCAATAAAACGGGGATATCCGCTACGTAATTAAAATGCGAATATGGTGGAATAAAAATTAGGGAATTTCACAGTAGATTTGAACTTACATAAGCAAAGTGATACCTCAAATTGGGTAGAAGTGTTAAGTGCTTTTGCCAGGGTTCTAATTATCCCTTTCTGTCAATAATAAATGAAGTGGTAGAAAATAGGAGTATCAATATTTATTCGGACATAGCCAAATAATAAGCAAGTTGATTCTTTTTTTCCAATCTCTTTAATTCCCGATAGCGCTCCAGAACTCCAAGCGCGTCAAGATAACAGATAATTATCCCTTTTTTGCCATCAAGTATACCTAAGCGAAGGAAATAGCGATGTAAAAATTTCCAACTTGGCTTCGCAATCATGAATACGTAATTGAATTTCTTCTCTTTGAAAAACGACTCCTTGGCTTTAAGGCGACCATAACTTATCATTTTCTCTTTATATTCCTTGAAATTTTTGTAGCAATAATGAATAAGCTTCTCTTCAAAGATTCCGGAAGATCCCTCAATATCTAACGTCTCATGCACTAATTTTTCATCGGTAAATTTAGCTTTACTCTTTTTAAAAAGCCGATAATTCTTATCAGTTTGCCAACCACTAAAATATAAGGGTTTATTCTTGAACATAAACTTCCGGTAAAACCAATAAGCCGAATGCTCAGGGTTGGAATTAATTGTTTCTAAAATCTCTGATTTAAGATTTTCCGTAACAATCTCATCGGAATCTACAAAAAGAACCCAATCGTTGGAGGCTTGTTTTAATGCAAATGATTTTTGTAAAGTAAAGTTATTAAATGGATGCTGAATTACCTTCACATTTTCCAGACTGCTCAGATATTCATATGTACCATCTGTGCTGAAGGAATCTACTACAATTATTTCAT
>JAHEBI010000358.1 GCA_024642325.1 Eudoraea sp.
ATCAAAATGGGGCTCAAAGAATTAAAATACGTTGAAGAAATCCATATAGTAGCCGTGAATAATGAGGTTAAGGAATTACTTTGGGTTATTAAGGAGCAAAATAAGAACGACCCTTTAATAAAAACCATCAATATCAAAAGCTCAGAAGATGAGGTTTTGGCATTTAAGCTTTCCGGTGAAAATACCGCTAAATCTGTTTACTCAAGGCCTCTGGACTTCCTTTATGAACCGAATGCCGCTATTCTAAAGGCCGGGGCATTTAAAACCATAGGAAACCAATTCCATTTAAAAAAGTTGCACGAACATACGCACTTGTACACCTCTGAAAAGGAAGTGAGATTTCCAGGGAGGGTTTTTAAAATCCTTTCCGTTTGTCCCTACAATAAAAAGTCAATAAGGCAACTGGCGGTTGCCAAAGCAAATATTACTATTCGCAACTTCCCCATACAAGTGGCTGATATAAGGAAGAAACATAAAATTATGGAGGGTGGGGAACTCTATTTATTTTTTGTGAAGGATTGCCAAAATAAACTGCAAATAATTAAATGTACAAAAACGGGGCAAAAATATTTTTAGGTATATTTAGATAATTAAACCAACCAAGGATAACTTTTGATCATAAATATATGGATTCCAAAACATTCAACATTAACAGGAGAAACTTTCTCAAAGGTGCCACAGCGGCAGCCGTGCTTTCGTCATTTGGAACTTACGGATTTGAACTCATGTACAGAGATAAACCTTGGCGCGTAGGACTTATAGGAGCCGGATGGTACGGTAGCAGTGACCTTTTTAAACTCATCCAGGTTGCCAATGTAGAAGTTATATCAATATGTGATGTAGATAGCAATTTTGTGGCCGACACGGCTAACCTGGTAGCACAGCGCCAGAGATCCGGTAAGCGGCCAAAAACATATTCAGATTACCGCAAAATGCTGGCAGAAGAAGGGCTGGAAATTGTGCTTATTGGCTCCCCGGACCATTGGCATGCCCTCCAGTGTATTGACGCCTTAAAGGCCGGCGCTCACGTTTATGTACAAAAACCCATAAGTGTTGATGTTATTGAAGGTGAGGCAATGGTAGCTGCTGCAAGGAAATACAATAAAGTTGTACAGGTAGGAACCCAGCGTAAAAGTACTCCTCACCTCATCCATGCTAAAAAAAATATTGTGGACACCGGGATGCTAGGAAAAATATCTCATGTAGAGATGTGCTGCTATTTTCATATGCGTGCCAATGGAAATCCGGCTTTACAGGAAGTACCGGATTTTCTGGATTATGAAATGTGGACAGGACCTGCACCTCTAAGACCCTATGACGGTTTGCCACATAAAAGATGGTGGCGGACATTTATGGAATACGGAAATGGAATCATGGGTGATATGTGTGTTCATATGTTGGATACGGTTAGATGGATGTTAGAATTGGATTGGCCTAACCGCATAAGTTCTACAGGAGGTATTTATGTTCAAAAGGATGGTAAATCCAATATTTCAGACACGCAATCGGCTATTTTTGAGTATGATAACCTCAACTGCATCTGGCAGCACAGAAGCTGGGGTACACCTGCAGATCCCGATTACCCCTGGTCATTTAAATTATTTGGAGAAAAAGGAACGCTATCCGGAAGTACTATGCAATATGATTTTGTTCCTTACGGGGATGGTAAGCCCCTGCATATGGATGTGGTATATGAAAAAGAGAAATACCCGGAGGATTTGACCGAAAAAAATATTGAGTTAAATGCCGCACCGGCCACAAGGTTACATATGCTTGATTTTCTGGCCGCCATAGATAAAGGCACAAGACCGGTTGCAGACATATTGGATGGTCATATTTCTACCGCAAGTTGTATTCTGGCTAATATGTCGATGGAAGTAAAAAGGCCCTTAATTTATGATCCGAAAAATTTGGTAGTGGTAAATGATCCGGAGGCGACTAAACTATTGCAAAGACCTTATCGCTCCCCTTACGAACACCCACATCCGAATCAGTTTAGCTAATATCAATTCTCCCTGACTAAAAGCCGAGTGTCCATTCATAGAGTTGTTGGGTCCATTTGCTAAGACTTTGGTTCTTTGTGGCTAAAGAGAATCCATGTCCGCCTTCAGGATAAATATGCAGTTCGACCGTTACTCCATGTTGGTTTAAAGCTTCAAAAAACAGCAGGCTGTTTTCCGGTGGCACGCCCTTATCATCCGCAGCATGGAAAAGAATAGTTGGAGGGGTATTCTCAGAAACCTGAAGTTCATTTGAAAAATACTTTATGCTTTCACTGTCCGGTTTATCTCCCAAAAGGGCTTTTTTTGATCCGCTGTGTACTGAAGGAGCGGAAAAGGATATAACAGGATAAACCAATGCCATAAAATCGGGGCGAGCGCTTACTAAATCGGCGCTATCCACATTTCTATATACTTCCTCATCAAAATGGGTCCCAAGGGTTGAGGCAAGATGTCCGCCTGCAGAAAATCCTATAACTCCAATCTTATCGCTATCGATATTCCAAATGCTTGCCATTTTACGTACGAGCCTGATCGCCCGTTGTGCATCCTGCAAAGGAACCATTTTATTGTTTACCAGAGATTTTGAAACGGGTAGCCTATACTTAACCACAATCCCTGCAATTCCTTTTGAATTCAAAAATTTGGCGATATCACTGCCCTCCCAATCAAAAGCCAGTATGTGATACCCGCCTCCCGGAAAAATAAGCATAGCCTTACCCGTACTATTAGCTTCGGAAGGTAGATACACTTCTATCTGAGGATATTGGACATAACTAATTCTTTCAATAGCCCCGATCTCCCTTATCTCCTTTTCATCTGTTTCAATACGGTTGGGGACAGCATCTTTTGGCCATAATGGCAGTATGGTATCCTGTGTATACACATTATACCCAAGAATAAAAGCAATTAAAGAGGTGCAAATCGTCTTAAATTTTTGACTTGTTTTTAATTGTTTTGTCATTTCTAAAACTGGTCTAATTACATTCCCACTTAAAATCCGCAATACGGTCGTTGGAAGCATTGGAAAAGTTATAATGCCACCACTCTGTCCTTACTGACCAAAAACCATGTCTTTCCATAGTTTCTTTTAAAGTTTTCCTGTTGTTCAGGATTTCTTCAGGCAAATCCAAATTATCATGATATGCTATTTTACCAAAAAAATCAAAATCGGTTCCCATGTCCAAATCATCTCCGTTTAATGTTACCAGAGTAATGTCCACAGCACCTCCTTTATTATGGATAGAACCTTTTACCGGATTTGCCACATACTGCGGGTTTGGGACTATCTCCCACATTTTATATTGCACGGAATTAGGCCTGTAGCAGTCAAAAAATTTAATTTTATACCCATGCCTCATAAACTCATCGTTTGCCTTAATTAAAGCCTTAGCCGTCTTCACAAGCGTATAGCACTCCGCACAGTCGTATACTTTGGTCTTTAAAAAGTTGTT
>JAHEBI010000359.1 GCA_024642325.1 Eudoraea sp.
TTGATGTACCCTTCCTGTGATAGGCTCAAAATCAAATATGGAAAAGGCATATGGATAGTTGTAACCATCCCAGCCAACCACGTCAAAGGGATGTGATGCATATATCAGATGATGCAACTGTCCCTGTTTCTTAACTTTTATTAAAAAATCTCCGAGCTCATCATGTGTTTGCAAATTTTTTGGCAATCTAAAATCGCGTTCGCAAAACGGGGAATGTTCCAAGTGCTGTCCAAACCAATTCCTATAGCGTTTTGGGGTATAAATTGGATGATAAGATTCCGTGATAAAGAGTCTGTTATCCTCATCTTCAAAACTTATTTGATAGATCATTCCCCGGGGTATTAAAATATAATCCCCATAAGCAAATGGAATCTCCCCCAACATGGTTTTAAGGGTTCCCTTCCCCCTGTGAACAAATAGCAATTCATCTGCATCTGCGTTCTTATAGAAGTAATCCGTAATTGATTTTTTAGGGGCTGCAAGGCTGATATGAACATCATTATTAAACAGAACAACCTTACGGCTTTCCAGAAAATCATCTTCAGGGGATACCTGAAACCCTTTAAGCAATCTGGATTTAATATTATACTTAACTGCAGGCTTTGGTGAAATATCAATTGTATCACCAACCTCTTTGATCATGGTTGGCCTGTATAAATGGTACATTAGGGAAGACATCCCGTCAAATCCAATGGTTCCGAACAATTGCTCATAGTGTAAACTGCCGTCTTTTTTCTCAAAAACCGTATGTCTTTTGTGTGGTAAATTTCCAAGTTTATGATATAATGGCATAAGCAGATCTCTTTAAAAGTCAACACTAAAATTACGACAAATTGAAGGTTTTGTAAAATAAAGCCAGATAAATATCCGGCAATTAGCACATCCCTTTTAATGATGATAGGTTCTAAACAAAAAAAGCCTCCCAAATTGGAAAGCCTTTCATTGGTACGTACCGAATCAATACCGGTATCTATACACAAGCACCAGTATAACTGATGCACAACACAACTTGACAAAGATATAAAAAGGAATCCAAATTAGTAGCTATAATCTGGCTGTTTTATGTCCTGGTTTTAAATGGTCTGACTATTAAGCGGGCGGCCTTATCATAGTTTATGTAATTATAAACCCAATTAAAGAAAACGATTACTCTGTTCCTGAATCCAACGAGAGACATTAGATGAACAAACATCCATATAAACCAGGCAAAGAAACCCCCAAATTCAATTCCGGGGAGATCTACTACGGCTTTATTGCGGCCTACGGTTGCCATATTACCTTTATTCCTATAGACAAAAGGCTTCATTGCACTGCCTTTTAACAATCTTTCTATATTCACAGCCAAAAGTTCTCCCTGTTGAATTGCAGGCTGTGCCATTTGAGGGTGTCCTTTTGGATAGGTTTCCGTTTCCATATAAGCGATATCTCCAATGGCAAAAATATTCGGGTGCCCCACTATTTGATTATAGCTGTCCACTCTGAACCTATTGACTCTTTTTATCAGCGCATCATCACTTAGGCCCTCAACCACCGCCCCGGTAACCCCGGCAGTCCAGATAAAGTTCCTGGTTCTGATCTCCTGGCCGTTATCCATTTTCACAAGGTCACCATCATACCCTTTTACTATGGTATTCAAATGCAGGTGAACCCCAAAATTTTCTAAGAATTTCCTTGCTTCCAGTGAGGCTTTGCTACTCATAGGCGGTAAAACAGCCCCGGACCCTTCAAATAGATGAATTTCCATTTCATCAATATTAAGATGTCTGTAATCTTTCGGGAATACATGTTTCTTCAATTCTGCAAACGCACCGGCAAGTTCAACTCCTGTGGGGCCTGCGCCAATTATGCAAAAATTCAGGAGTGCCTTACGTTCTTCCAGTTCTTCACAGTTATCTGCCAATTCAAAATTCTGAAGCATAAGGCTCCGGATATTTAATGCCTGCGGGACACTTTTCATTGGCATGGCGTTTTCTTCTATTTCCTTATTGCCGAAGTAATTGGTTCTTGTACCGGTGGCAATCACGAGATAATCATACGAGATTTTACCTATATCCGTATGGACTTCTTTAAGTTCAGGTGCTATTTTATCCACAACAGCCAGCCTGAAATAAAAATTTTGAAGTTTTTTTAAAATCTTCCTAATGGGATAGGCAATCGAATCTGGTTCCAGACCTCCTGTGGAGACCTGGTATAACAGTGGTTGAAATGTGTGGTAGTTGTGTTTATCAATAACCACAACCTGCACCTGGAGTTTCCGGAGTTTCTTGGCAAGTGAAATTCCTGCAAAACCAGCGCCAATAATTACAACTCTCTTTTTTGTGGTCTCAGGAAGATTCATATAAGTATTTAAAGCAAAAATAAGGAAACTCTTACCGTTCATCGATGTTTTTTAACTGAGTTGAAATATTCAGATTTCTGCTAAAGACCCATTTTGCGGATAAGTTGCTGATGACAGAGCTTTTGGTCGGAAATACTATATTTTGATCGTCATCCAGACACCTGCCGGCCTTTAAGCATTAATTTTATTAGACGATTACCCCAAATCAATAAAACCGTCAACACCATGCCTAAAAAGATACTCTTTATTTTACTTTTGGGATTTTTTATCTCTTCCTGTACACCGGATTCAGTTTATGAATATGTCATTATTGAAGAGGCTGAGGCAGTTGTTACAGGTCTCCCCGAAAATAGTTTGGAAAAAAGCCTGAAAGCGGAAGAACTGGAAATCTATAAATGGATCAGTCATGTTCAACTGACCAATGGACTATTAACCAGCACTGAAGGTTCAAATTTTGTTTCGCTGTACGATAATTCATTGGCCGCTTTAACCTTTATATCTGTGGGAGAATATAAAAAAGCTGAACAAATTTTTGATTATTTCCAGGGACAAATCGATACTGAATTCATTCCAAATGGCGGAGGTTTTTTTCAGTTCAGAGACGGGGATGGAAATAATGGAAGTAGTATATGGCTTGGAGATAATGCCTGGCTGTTAATAGCCCTGAATAACTATCATCAAATAACCGGAAATAACAAGTATAGTCAATTATCCGAGTTAATGGAAAACTGGATAAGGGGCTTGCAGGACATAGATGGGGGCCTATGGGGTGGATTCAGGGAAGATGGAACACAAATACATAAGATAACCGAAGGAATTATAACTGCATTTAATGCAGTCGATGGCTATGATGATTTCCATAAAGGAATATTAACGTATTTGAAACAGGAGCGATGGGATTCCATTGATGAGCTTCTGATAGCCTGGCCGGAAAACCAAACGCATTATTATGCTATGGACCTGCATTCACTGGGGTACTTAATTTTTGAGAATTTTCCCAAAGAAGTACTTATTAAGGCCGAACGATATAAAAATACTCAGGTGGCCAGCTTTAACGGCAAGGAAATTTCCGGTTACTGTTTTGACGAAGATAAAGATGTAATTTGGTTAGAAGG
>JAHEBI010000021.1 GCA_024642325.1 Eudoraea sp.
TGAGGAATGGAGAATAAGCTATACCAATGGCTTGTTGAACAACAATCTCAGGGAGCGGCTTAGCTTTTTCTGGAGCAATCACTTTGTGACAGAACTGGATGTTTATGACTGTAATTCCTTCCTTTATTATTACGTGAATTGTCTTCAAAGGAATGCCATTGGTAATTTCAAAACCTTTATTAGCGAAATTGGTCTTACCGGTGCAATGCTTTATTACCTTGATGGAGTATATAATAACGGTAACAATCCAAATGAGAATTATGCTCGTGAATTGTATGAACTGTTCTCTTTAGGCGAAGGCAATGGTTACACCGAACAGGATATTATTGAAACAGCCAAGGCACTGAGCGGCTATGTGGAAAGAGGCGAGTTGGGTTGTGAACAGGTTGCATTTGATCCTACCAAGTTTGATGCAGGCCCAAAAACTATTTTCGGTCAGACCGGAAATTGGAATTATAACAACGTAATAGATATCCTTTTCCAGCAGAGACCAAATGAAATAGCCGGGTTTATCTGTAACAAATTATATGAATATTTTGTTCATCCGGATTCCAGTGATGATGCAGGAAATGCACAAACTATAATTTCAGGAATGGCAAGCACCTTTGTGTCCAACAACTTTGAAATTGCCCCGGTGCTTTCCCAATTATTCTCAAGTCAGCACTTTTTTGATGATGAAGCCATAGGAGTCATTATTAAGAGTCCGTTTGATATTTACCTTAATCTAATTAATGAAACCAATTTTGCGTATGACAATGGAACTTTACTTAATGTGATTGATACAAGCCGACTTTTAGGTCAGGAACTTTTTGATCCTGTGGATGTTGCCGGCTGGCAAAGAAACAGGACCTGGATTAACACCAACTTCATGATTGGGCGATGGCTTTCTTCTGAGGTATATCTGGAAATGTTTTATCAGAATAACCCACAGCAATTCCGCACACTGGCCATGGATGCCGTTGATGCTGCTGACAGCAATACAAGTAATCCCGAAACTGTGGTCAGGGCCATAGTTGATAAATTCACTCCCAAAGGATTACTTACGCCACAGGATTTTGAAAATGCGATGTCGGTATTCAAAATTGAAGATGTTCCGGAAAACTATTACGGTTCCGATTATATTCCTGGCGGACTTGGGTTATGGATGCTTTCCGTTAGCCCGGAAGTTCCTTCGCAAGTATTCCTACTGCTTATGCACTTATCCAGACAGCCCGAGTTTCAACTAAAATAAAACCTACGACTATGTGTAACAATCATTTACCTATCAATATAAAAAACAACAACGGACACGACCAGGAGCATGTGTATTGGAGCCGTCGGTCCTTTTTGCAGGCATTGGGCATTGCCGGGTCTGGCTCTATGATGCTTGGCAGTAATATGCTTACCGCATCTGCACCCTCCCCACTGACTGCTGCTATTGCCAATGCAGATACAGATAGCATACTTATTCTTATACGCCTTTCAGGTGGTAATGACGGATTGAGTACTGTAATCCCAATTGAGCAGTACGACATGTATGCCAATGCAAGGCCCAATATCTATATCCCTGAGAGTAAAATCCTAAAACTTACAGATGAATTTGGTATCCCCACCTACATGAATGCTCTGGAACCCATGTGGGGTGCCGGACAGGTAAAAGCTGTTCATGGTGTAGGCTATGAAAATCAAAGTCTGTCTCACTTCACGGGATCTGATATTTATGCGAATACCGATCTGACAACTACCGGTTTTGATGGCCTGAATACAGGTTGGATGGGTCGTTATTTTGAAAATATTTATCCGGATTACCTGGTAAATCCACCCGCAGCACCTGCGGCTATCCAAATTGGAAATTTTGGCAGTCTGGTATTCCAGGGCGAAGAAACCAACTATGCATTTGTTACCTCAAATATTGATCAGCTGGAAGAAATTGCCGAATCTGGAGTTCAATACAGCCTGGATGATAGTTTATTTAATAACTGTATGTACGGAGATCAGCTTAAATTCCTAAGAGGAGTGGCTAATACAACTTATGAATACTCCGGTCTGATCCATGAAGCCTATGAGCGTGGACAAAATCAGGTTCAATATCAGGACAATGGGTTTGCAAGGCAATTAGCCCTATTGGCCAGACTTATTAAAGGTAATTTGGGCACAAAAGTTTATATGATCTCAATGGGAGGTTTTGATACCCACGGAAATCAGCCAATTGCCCATGAACGATTGATGTCCAATTTATCAATTGCCATCAATAACTTCTATGAGGATATTGCATTTACGCAACAAGACGAAAAAGTATTAAGCATGACATTTTCTGAGTTCGGAAGACGGATATTTGAAAATGGTTCTAATGGAACTGACCATGGGAAAGCCGCACCAACTTTATTTTTCGGTTCCGGGCTGAACGGAAGTGCATTTGTTGGGGAGCACCCTTCCCTGGAAAACCCTAACGGACGTGGAAACCTTGAATATACCATGGACTTCAGGGATCTGTATGCGACTGTCCTGGCAGAATGGCTATGTGTTCCGATTCCTTTGGTAGAGCAACATTTGCTAAATCACCCATATGCCCCTGTTAATCTTGGCTTTAATTGTAGCGGTGTTCAATTTCCGGATATTGTATATAGTGATGATCCTCCAACACCTCCAATGCCTGAAGTTCCTGTTGCGGAAGATCCAACTCCTGAATTGCTGGAAGCCATAGTTCACAAACCATTTTATCCTACAAAAAGTACACCACATATCTATTTGGAGATGCCTTTTACGGCATTGGTGGATATTCAATTGTATAATATTCTGGGACAAAATGTTGGAACCGTATATAATGAGATCATGTTGGCCGGGTCTGCCGAAATCAATATCAGGGAACGCTTACCTATGCATTTGTCAACCGGTAAATATATTTATAGAATACAGGTTTCGGACAAAAAAATGTCTAAATCCATAATGGTAGCTTAGGCTACACCTACTTTGCATAAGTGCCCCCGGACACTGGTAATCCCTTATATGAGGATCCGGTGTTCCGGGGGTTTTCTTTTTCCCGCGTACTTGGTGTTTGGTCTGAAATATTAGTTATTTTTGTGCCTTAATCAAATTTTGATGTCGGATCACCCACATAAACCTGCCAGATATACAATTACAGCAGCATTACCCTATACGAACGGACCTATCCATATAGGTCACCTGGCAGGGGTCTATGTCCCGGCGGATATTTACGCCAGATACCTTAGGTTAAATGGCAATGATGTGGCTTTTGTCTGTGGAAGTGATGAACATGGTGTGGCCATCCCTATGAAGGCCAAAAAAGAAGGCGTTTCACCTAGAGAGATTATAGACAAATACCACGGGATAATAAAAAAATCATTTGTAGATTTTGGCATTTCATTTGATAATTATTCACGTACTTCAGCGCAAATACACCATGAAACAGCTGGTGATTTTTTTAAAACTTTATACGAACAGGGTAATTTTTTAGAAGAGGAAACTGCTCAACTTTACGATGAGGAAGCCCAGCAGTTTCTTGCAGACCGTTTTGTCATTGGAACCTGTCCAAAATGTGGACATGAAGAAGCTTATGGAGATCAGTGTGAAAATTGTGGTTCTTCCCTCAATGCAACAGATCTGATCAATCCGAAATCGACAATTACCGGCGGGATTCCGACCCTAAAAGAAACCAAGCATTGGTTTCTTCCATTAGACAGATATGAGGAATTTTTAAAAGAATGGATTCTGGTCGGGCATAAAAACGACTGGAAACCCAACGTTTATGGGCAATGCAAATCATGGATAGACGATGGGTTAAAACCAAGGGCTGTAACACGCGACCTGGATTGGGGAATTCCTGTACCGGTAAAGGGCGGTGAGGGTAAAGTACTATATGTCTGGTTTGATGCTCCAATTGGGTATATTTCCTCTACCAAAGAATGGGCCGCAAGAACTGGAAAAGACTGGGAATTGTATTGGAAGGATAAGGGCACCAAGCTGGTACATTTTATTGGTAAAGACAATATCGTTTTTCACTGTATTATTTTTCCAAGTATGCTCAAAGCACATAAGGATTATATTTTACCAGATAATGTCCCGGCAAATGAATTTCTTAACCTGGAGGGTAATAAATTGTCCACTTCAAAAAATTGGGCAGTTTGGCTTCATGAGTATTTGGAAGATTTTCCTGATATGCAGGATGTTCTCCGCTATACCCTTACAGCCAATGCTCCTGAAACCAAGGATAATGATTTTACATGGAAAGATTTTCAGGAACGTAACAACAATGAACTGGTTGCTATTTTTGGGAATTTTATAAACAGGGTTGTGGTCCTCACCAACAAATATTTTAATGGGGTTGTCCCTGATCCTATTCATTTTACGGAAGTTGACAAAGACACTTTGAAAACCCTTAAAAAATACCCCGGAATCATTTCAGACTCTATTGAACGATACCGCTTTCGTGAGGCAAGTCAGGAATTAATGAATCTTGCACGTCTGGGAAATAAGTATCTGGCAGATGAAGAGCCTTGGAAAGTTATTAAGGAAGATAGAGAAAGAGTACAGACCATAATGTATGTGGCCCTTCAAATTGGTGCGGCCCTTGCTGTTCTGTGCGAACCTTTTTTGCCTTTTACTTCGGCAAAATTGAAAGGAATTTTAGCGATCCTGGAAAATACCGCTGCCTCTGATTCCGGTATTATTGAACTCTGCTGGGCAGATGTATCCAAAAAAGAAAACCTTCTCCCCAAGGGCCACAAAATTGGTGAAGCTGATTTGTTATTCCGTAAAGTAGAAGACGAAGAAATACAGGCACAATTAGATAAGCTGGAAGCCACAAAAAAAGTCAACGAATCTGAAAATAAAACTGTAATGCCGCAAAAAGAGACCATAAATTTTGAAGATTTTACCAAAATGGATTTACGTGTGGGGACCATTTTAGAAGCTGAAAAAATGCCTAAAACCAAAAAACTTTTGGTTCTTAAGGTAGACACCGGGATAGATACACGGACAATCGTTTCTGGTATTGCTGAAAGTTTTAGCCCCGAGGAAGTTATAGGAAGACAAGTAACCGTTTTAGTAAATCTGGCACCAAGGGCGCTTAGGGGTATAGAAAGCCAGGGTATGATATTAATGACTGAAAACAAAGAGGGTAAATTAATATTTCTAAATACGGATGAAAAAGGAGTAGAAAACGGAGAGACCATAAATTAAGATAGTGCTTAAGATTGCCTATCACGAAATTTACAATCATCCCCTTCCCGAAGGCCATCGTTTTCCAATGCTCAAATACGAGCTTCTGCCTCAGCAACTGATTCATGAAGGGACCTGTACTCCTGATAATTTTTTTGAGCCTTCCGTCCCTAATGATAAATATCTGGTAGCAGTACATGACCCGGAATATTACTATGATCTTCTTAATCTAAAAATTCCATATAGAGAAGCCCGGAAAATTGGTTTTCCACTAAGTGAACAATTGGTAGAGCGGGAACGCATTATAGCAGATGGTACTATGAAAGCCTGCGAATATGCCATAGAGCACGGCATTGCTATGAATATTGCAGGAGGCACCCATCATGCCTTTTCCAACAGGGGCGAAGCCTTTTGCATGTTAAATGATCAGGCCATCGGGGCCCGTTACCTGCAATCCAAAAATATTGCCTGTCAAATTCTAATTGTTGACCTTGATGTTCATCAGGGGAACGGCACCGCCCAGATCTTTAAAGATGATCCTTCGGTCTTTACTTTTTCAATGCATGGTGCCAACAACTATCCCTTTAAAAAGGAAACATCAGACCTGGATGTCGCATTAAAAAAAGGAACAACAGACCAGGAATATCTCTCTGTTTTAAAAGGCACTCTGCCCCACATTATCCGTGAAATCCATCCGGAATTCATTTTCTATCTCTGCGGAGCAGATGTCCTTGAAACCGACAAGTTAGGAACCTTATCCCTTTCGCTGGATGGATGTAAAAAACGTGATGAATTAGTTCTCGAAAGCTGCCTTAAATATCAAATTCCTGTTCAGTGCAGTATGGGTGGCGGGTATTCTATCGACATTAAGAAGATTGTGGAAGCTCATGCCAATACATTTCGATTAGCACAACAGATGTATTTCTGAATCTATGAAATGGTTGGTATAATTCTATCATTCCTCTTTCAGCTTTTTTTGTATTTTAACCAATCAAACTAAACAACACTTTTATGAAATTGGGACAAAGTCAAATACCGGGTATTTATTTGATTTTCAGTTTTGCAATCCTTACCTTTTTCAATAGCAGCTGTCGAGATAAAAAAAAGGACGAAAAAATTGAAACAAAAACCATCATAACACCTTCTAAACTAAAAGTGATTTTTGATACCGACGCCAATAACGAGTTGGATGACCAGCATGCTCTTGCTTATTTGCTATTTAATGGCGATACTTTTGAAGTTAACGCAATTACGGTAAATGCTACCTATAACGGAGGAGATATACAAAGCCATTATGATGAGGCACTTCGGGTACTGAAATTGTGCAATTTAAACAATGAGATCCCATTACTGAAAGGAGCAAATGGCAATTTTACAGAAATTACCAATCCATGGAATCCGGATGATTTTGATGGCCATGAAGGTGTAGATCATTTATTGGAGGCGACTTCAAATGATACGGTAGTCATTGTGGCAGTAGGCAAATTAACAAACATTGCACTGGCTTTAAAAAAAGACCCTTCTTTTGCTGAACGAACCAAAATAGTTTGGTTGGGGTCTAACTATCCCGATCCTGGAGAATATAATCAGGACAATGATACCATAGCCATGAATTATGTTCTCAATAGTAACATACCCTTCGAAATGGTTACCGTACGATATGGCAAGCCTTCCGGAACAGATGCCGTAAAGGTTACAAAGGAAGAAATAAACCAAAAAATGCCAGGACTTGGGCCAACGGCTATAGAACCCGTTACAGGGCGGCATGGAGGTGTATTTTCAACTTTTGGCGACTATTCCGTTAGTCTTTTTGAACATATTGATTACCACGGGGATCCCCCATCGAGACCTCTTTTTGACATGGTTGCTGTAGCCATTTTAAAAAATGAAAACTGGGGTGAACGTAAAATTATTCCAGCCCCCGTTCTTATAAATAATGAATGGGTTGAGCGGCCCGGTTACGAAAGAACTATTACGGTTTGGCAAAACTTTAAAAAAGAAGAAATCCTGGAAGATTTCTATAGTAGCCTAAAGACCGCTGTTCCTGTTACGAAATCAAAATAGTATAAATGTCAGAAATTGTTGTAGTTGGGAGTTCTAATACTGATATGGTGGTAAAAACACCCAGATTCCCAGAACCGGGAGAAACCATACTAGGCGGTGATTTTTTTATGTTCCCTGGCGGGAAAGGTGCAAATCAGGCTGTGGCAGCGGCTCGTTTAGGAGGAAAGGTTAATTTTATTTGTTGCGTTGGAGATGATATTTTTGGCCAAAATGCGATTGAAGGTTATAAAAAAGAAGGAATTAACATGGATGGCGCATTAATTGTAAATGGTGAGCCATCTGGGGTTGCATTAATTACCGTAAATGCAGAAGGAGAGAATGAAATTGTTGTGGCTTCAGGCGCAAATAATTTGTTGTCAAAAACACATTTGGAAGGTGTTGCTCATACGCTTCAGGGTGCTGATATTATTTTAACACAATTGGAAACCCCCATCCCTACAATTGAACATTTAGCAAATCATTGCCGGAAATTTAATCAAAAGCTGATTATTAATCCGGCCCCCGCCCAAAAACTGTCAGACGACATTCTTAACGGACTATTTCTTATTACGCCGAATGAAACAGAAACCAGAATTCTCACAGAGATTGAAGTCATAGACGAAGCAACGGCTCGCATGGCTTGCGAAGTTCTTTTTCAAAAAGGGGTAAAAAATGTTCTAATTACAATGGGCAGCAGAGGCGCTTATTTTATGAATGGTGAATTAAGGTTTACTGCCAAAGCTCAAAAAGTGGATGCAATAGATACTACTGCAGCCGGCGATGTTTTTAATGGAGCACTGGCAGTCTGTCTTGCTCAAAACATGACCTGGAAGGAAAGTATTGAATTTGCCAATAAAGCGGCAGCACTGTCTGTCACGAAAATGGGGGCACAGACCTCTGCTCCGTATCTCAATGAAATCATCTAATCTCTTATAATATGTTTATCATAGAATCGTACCCAATAGCTGTTTTCTTCTGTATAATTACCATGTTGGCTTGGGGCTCATGGGCAAATACACAGAAACTGGCTTCTCCAGCCTGGCGTTTTGAACTGTTTTACTGGGACTATGTTTTTGGTATCGTAGTTTTTTCGTTGCTTCTGGCATTGACCGCAGGTAGCAGTGGAGATGCAGGTCGCCCTTTTTTACAAGACTTAGCACAGGCAAGTTCTGAAAATTTAGGTTCTGCTTTTTTGGGAGGGATCTTGTTTAATGCAGCTAATATACTTCTGGTAGCCGCCATTACAATTGCAGGCATGTCTGTAGCCTTTCCGGTTGGCATAGGCCTTGCATTAGTCATAGGCGTAGTTGTAAATTATCTGGATATTCCAGTTGGGAATGCAGGCATGCTTTTTGGCGGAGTAGCACTTATAGTAATTGCCATGCTACTCAATGCAAATGCTTATAAAAAACTTTCGGTAAGTCAGGACAAAGTCCCAACAAAAGGTTTGGTTTTGGCTATTATAGCAGGTTTCTTCATGGGTTTTTTCTATAAATATGTGGCTAATTCGATGTTTCCAGAATTTACCAATCCCATTTCTGGAAAACTAAGTCCGTATACTGCAGTATTTATTTTTGCTATTGGAATTCTGGCGAGCAATTTTATTTTCAATACCCTCCTGATGAAAAAACCATTCGAAGGCAAAGCCGTCAGTTTTAAAGACTATTTTGTTGGTGGAAGCAAAAACCATCTCATGGGCATCCTGGGTGGGGCTATTTGGTGTATAGGAATGTCTTTTAGCATTCTGGCCTCTGATAAAGCAGGTCCTGCAATCTCATATGGTTTGGGCCAGGGAGCTACTGTAGTGGCTGCATTGTGGGGTATTTTTGTCTGGAAAGAATTTAAAGGTGCCCCAAAAGGAGTTCCCAGACTTCTTAATATTATGCTGTTAGTTTATATAATTGGATTGGCTCTTATAGTTATGGCGAGATAATTAATCGCTTAAAAAAAATGACGGACAGGACTAAAATCTTGACGTTTTATAAAGTCCTGAGTAGCTAGATTTTGTAACTTTGATAAAAACATTTATCATGCTTTCAAAAAATATGGAAAAAGCCCTGAACGACCAAATCAGGATCGAAGCAGAATCTTCACAGATTTACTTGTCTATGGCTTCATGGGCAGAAGTAAAAGGACTTGAAGGAATTTCTCTATTTATGTACAAACAGTCCGAAGAGGAAAGAATGCATATGCTGAAGCTAGTTAAATATGTAAATGAACGGGGAGGGCAAGCGGTTATATCCGCATTAACTGAACCCAAAGCTGTTTACAATTCGTTTCAAAAGATGTTTGAAGATTTATATGATCACGAGATTTTTGTTTCCAAAAGCATCAATGAACTGGTACATGTAGCCCTGCAGGAAAAAGATTATGCCACACATAATTTTCTTCAGTGGTATGTTGCCGAACAGATGGAAGAAGAAGCACTTGCGCGAACCATTTTAGATAAGATTAATCTAATTGGGAATGACAAAAGTGGGCTCTACCTATTTGATCGCGATGTACAGCAGATCACGGTAGAAAGTGCTGCTGCAGACACCCAACCATAAAAAAGAGGATCATTCATGATCCTCTTTTCATTTAGTGAAATGTTAGTTGTACTAATAAGTACCACTCATTATTTACCCAACATTACCAATTCATTGCATTTAATCTCGGTAATATATCTTTTTTCACCTTCTTTATTTTCATAGGAGCGATGAATGAGCTTACCTTCTACTGCTACTTCATTACCCTTGGCCAGGTAATTTTCAACAATCTCTGCGGTTTTGCCCCAGGCTACCACATTGTGCCATTGAGTGTCCGTTACCTTTTCTCCCTTACTGTTTTTATAAGTTTCATTGGTAGCGACAGAAAATTTGGCCAATTTACCGCCATTATCAAGGTTTACAATTTCGGGGTCCTGCCCCAGGTTTCCAATCAACTGTACTTTGTTTCTAAGTGCGTTCATAATTACTAAATTTTAGGATTAAACAGTTAATACTATCGGTTCTTATCCTCCGACACTGCAAACATAGAACAGCAGTTTAGGGTTACTCGGTTAGGAAGTATTTATTTTCGTTTGTAATCTTTTGTAGTCGTTTGTACTTATTTATATAATTGATTACTAAAAACTTAAACTCCTTTAATTAATTATCTTGGATTCCAAAAAAGAGCCCTTCATCAAAACATAATGAGCCGTTTACCCCAAAAAGAAGGAAACTTTTTTAGATTTCCTGAGGATTGGGCAATGCAATTTTCAATTTAGAAATGATATTGAAACTATGGTCCGACCCAATTAAAAACTTTTATTCCTATATTAGACTGCTTTTCTTTAAACACCTATATGAATATACCTAAAACACTCTCCCTATTTATTTGTTTTCTCCTTTTAAATGTAAATTTACTAATTGGCCAGTCTACCGAAAATGTGGTAGATCAGCTTAAAAAAGAGGCCACTGAAAATTCACAGCTGCAGCATCTTGCACATGAATTAATGGATGTTATTGGTCCCCGGCTGGTTGGCTCGCCGCAGATGGGTAAGGCCCATGATTGGGCCGTAGCCACCTTCAAAGAATGGGGGATAAATGCCCGTAATGAGGAATGGGGTACATGGAGAGGCTGGGAACGCGGCATTACCCATGTAGACCTCGTTTCCCCAAGAGTAGTATCGCTTAGGGGAACGCAACTGGCCTGGAGCCCCGGCACTTCAGATTCAGGAATTACCGCAGAAGTGGTAAACCTCCCCTCTGTGGAAGATTCACTGGCCTTCGCCAAATGGCTCCCAAATTTAAAAGGTAAATTCGTAACGGTCTCTATGAATCAGCCTACAGGGCGCCCGGACTATAACTGGGAAGAGTTTGCAACCGAGGAATCATTTGAAAGAATGAAAGCTGAGCGAGACCTGCTAACCAAAGCATGGTATCAACAAATAAAGAATACCGGATATAACAGCACTACTTTGAACAGGGCCCTGGAAGAAGCCGGTGCGCTGGGGATTATACAGTCCAGATGGTCCGAAGGCTTTGGTGCCAATAAAATATTTAGTGCCAATACTAAAACTATTCCCGTAATAGATCTTTCCCTTGAAGATTACGGGATGATATACAGAATGGCAGAAAATGGCAACAAGCCGGTACTGAAAGTTGTTTCCAAATCAAAAGAATTGGGAAGGGTACCTACTTTTAATACGATTGCCACAATTCCAGGCACGGAATTCCCTGATGAATACGTGGTTCTTTCTGCGCATTTTGATTCGTGGGATGGCGGTACCGGGGCAACCGATAATGGCACAGGTACCATTACCATGATGGAAACTGCACGTATCCTTAAAAAAATATATCCTAACCCTAAAAGAACAATTATTATTGGTCTTTGGGGCAGTGAGGAGCAAGGACTTAACGGGTCTCGCGCCTTCGTGGAGGACCGGCCGGAAGTTGTAAAGGGGTTACAGGCACTTTTTAATCAGGATAATGGAACGGGTAGAGTTGTTAAAATTACCGGGCAGGGATTTCTACATGCCTATGACTATCTGGGCAGATGGCTGGAAGCAGTTCCGAAAGACATTAAAGGGCATATTGAAACAACTTTCCCCGGATCACCTGGTCGCGGAGGATCGGATTATGCCTCTTTTGTTGCGATGGGGGTTCCGGCATTTTCGCTGAGTTCCTTAAGCTGGAGTTATAGCAATTATACATGGCATACCAATTTAGATACTTATGACAAGATTGTTTTTGATGATGTCCGCAACAATGCAATCCTTACTGCAATCCTTACTTATATGGCCTGTGAAGACCCTGAAAAAACATCCAGAGAAAAAGCAATATTACCAACAAGTTCCAGTACGGGACAAAAACAAGAATGGCCAACACCCCGTTCTCCGGAAAGAGCCGGCGGGCTAGATCAAAATTAAGTTATGAGAAAAATAAACCTCCTTCTTTGTTTGGCAATTACAGCAATCGGATTTGCTCAAACACCATCAGTAAAAATTTCGCCTGATCTTATCCCGGCTTCACCGGCAACGGTTGGCATGTCTGATGTACGGTTAAATCGAATAGATGCCATGCTTAAACAGGCTGTAAAGGATGGTGATATCCCGGGTGCTGTGGCTTTAGTTGCACGAGATGGCAAAATAGTGTTCCATAGCGCATATGGGCTGGCCGATAATACCGATGGTACTAAAATTTATAATGATGCTATTTTCAGGATCGCTTCACAAACAAAGGCCATAACTTCAACCGCGGTAATGATGCTATGGGAGGAAGGAAAGTTTCAATTAGATGATCCTGTTTCCAAGTATATTCCGGAATTTAAAAATGCCCAAATACTGGATACTTATAATGAAACAGATACTACTTATACCACTATTCCCTCAGAAAAAGAAATTACTATCCGTCATTTAATTACACACACCTCCGGCCTAGGTTATGGGGTAATTGACGGTGATCCAAGATTCAAAGCAATCTATCACAAGGCAGGTATTACAGATCTATTTACCACTGATGCTATTTCCATAGCAGAAAGTGTTAAGAAACTTGCAAGCCTTCCTTTACATCATACCCCGGGCGAGAATTTTACTTATAGTGAAGGCCTGGATGTTCTTGGTTATTTTATCGAAATAGTCTCAGGTTTGCCCTTTGATGAATTTCTGAGAACCCGGATCTTTGATCCTTTAGGCATGAAGGACACCTGGTTTTACTTGCCACAGGAGAAAAACGATCGCCTG
>JAHEBI010000360.1:0-525 GCA_024642325.1 Eudoraea sp.
CCATAGTCAAAAGTATTTTTTTTGCTGATCTGTCTAAATCGTTTGAAGTTCAACACCCCTGGAATGGAGGCCAGGCGCATGGCAGCCTCCAGAAAGCGTTTTTCTGCTTCGGAACCCCTGGCATGTTTCAATTTAAAAATTACGGAATGTTGGATCATAATGTTCCCTGAGATGAAATTCGCTTCAAATGAATAAAATGTTACTGTGAGTCAATTTAATTAATTTTTCATATTTTCAATCTTTAAATTTGAAAATATGCCTTTTCCCCGCTTGGCTTTTAATCTAAATGCCAACCCCCTTGTTGTATTGCGATTATTAGTTGTCTTATATATTTGCTGCATCACCGGATGTGCCCCAAAGGAAGCTGGGCCCGATAATGTTTCGAAAGTAATAGGATCGATGACAGATACGCTGCCTATAGTTTCCTTGCCCGAAGAAGCAGATCCGGAAGCGCCGGATTGGAAAGGGATAGATTTGGATCCGAAGTCACCGGTTTTACCCTCATATCCGGCTGAGGAGGCTAAA
>JAHEBI010000360.1:535-3433 GCA_024642325.1 Eudoraea sp.
TTCCTTCGATGGAAACGGACGGATGTATGTATTGGAATTGCGAACCTATATGCTGACCGCTGATTCTGAAGGAACCCTGGAACCGGTTAGCAGAATATCGCGCTGGGAAGATAAAAATAACGATGGAGTCTATGAAACAGGGACCACTTTTATAGACAGCCTTATCTTTCCAAGATTTGTTTTGCCCTATGGGAAAGATTGTGTCCTGACTATGGAGTCGGACGCGGATAATGTTTATAAATATACGGATACCGATGGGGATGGTATAGCCGATAAAAAGGAATTTTTTACCAATAAATATGGACGTTCCGGAAATGTGGAACATCAGCAGGCATTTATGTACTGGGGTATGGACAATTGGCTTTACAGTACGGTGAATGCTTTCAGAGTAAAAGAAACTCCTGGTGGTGTAATTCGCGAGAAAACGGGGTTCAACCGCGCCCAATGGGGCATTACCCATGATGATGACGGGAAGCTTTGGTTTCAGGGAGGGGCCAGCGGGGTACCTTCCTATTTTCAATTTCCTATTCACTACGGTACTTTCAATGTGGAAAATCAATTTGCCGAGGGTTTCGAGGTACCTTGGGGAGCCCCGGTTAAAATTGCCGATATGCAGGGTGGCATGGATGAAGTTCGCCAACCCGACGGCTCATTGAACAGGGTGACCGGCTCTGCCGGCAATGATATTTACCGGGGAGATCGTCTGCCCAAAGAGTTATACGGTCAACTCTTTTATGGGGAACCTGTGGCGAGGATAGTCCGGCAGATTAACCCCGTAGTTAGTGAAGGACTAACTACACTGCATAATGTTTATCAGCAGGATAAATCGGAATTCCTGCGCAGCACAGATCCACTTTTTAGACCAGTAGATATGGTTACCGCTCCGGACGGCACTTTATATGTTGTTGATATGTACCATGGCATCATACAAGAAGGACAATGGGCACAAAAAGGCACCTATCTCAGAACTAAAATAGAGCAATATCAATTAGATAAGGTAGTAGGTTTAGGTCGGATTTGGCGCATTACCCATGAGGGTAGTGAGCGAGACAAAACGCAGCCCCGAATGTTGGATGAAAGTCCTGCCGATTTAGTCAGGCATCTGGAACACCCGAATGGCTGGTGGAGAGATAAGGCGCAGCAATTGATAGTTATGTCACAGGACAGGAGCGTAGTACCAGAGTTGGCAAAAATGGTTCGCGAAAGCAAAAACCTCTTAGCGCGTTTTCATGCATTGTGGAGCTTGGAAGGCCTGGGTGCTCTCGACAATGAGCTGGTTCGTACCTTATTAAGGGATGCAAATCCACGTATGCGAATACAGGCACTTAGAGCAAGTGAAACTCAATATAAAAAAGGAGAAAAGCAATTGGCTCAAGACTACAGCTTATTGATGAAAGACACAAATGCAGAAGTTGCTTTGCAGGCTATGCTTACGGCTAAATTAACTGATATCCCATCCCTGCGCGACGACATCGTTTCATTGATGGCTTCCAACAGTACCAAGGGGATACAGCTAGTAGGAGATCAGATCCTCAATCCAGTTGAGATCAGGGGATGGATGATTGATACGGGTCCGGAATTAACAGTCTCACAACAAGAGAGCATGGAAAGGGGTTCCATTATTTTTAATGAACTATGTTCGCAGTGTCACGGCCCCGACGGCACAGGCACTTCCCTGGGTAACGGAACAGTGATGGCGCCACCATTAACCGGCTCTCCCAGAGTACAGTCGCATCCGGAATATGTTATAAAAACACTTCTACATGGATTGGATGGGCCTTTAGATGGACAAACCTATCCAGGAGGTATCATGGTGGGAATGGGGGATCAGTCCGATGGCTGGATCGCCGATATTGCAAGCTACATTCGCCTGAATTTGACAAATGAAGCTTCAATAATCACACCCGAACAGGTTTCTGAGGTGCGCAAAAAAAGCAATTCAAAAACAGGGCCTTACCAATATCACGAACTATTGGCATCCGTGCCGCAAAATATTACTCCAACTGACTATTGGAAAGTAACTGCAAGTCACACAGCGCCAACAAGAATAGGCGGGAAGGACTCCCCATCCAGTGCCTTTAATTTTGAGGGATGGACCACAGGGGAAACCCAGAAAAAGGGAATGTGGTTTCAAATCGAATTTCCGGAAGCTCAAAGTATCACGGAAATCCATTTTAATTCGCCTCCCAAAAGGCGAGGAAGTTATCGCGAGAGAATTCCTCCTTTCCAGACCTATCCAAGGTATTATGATGTTCAGGTTTCTATTGATGGTACAAAATGGACCTCAGCATTCACAAGTGAAGGGAATCAACAGGATGTTACCATTTCTTTCGATCCTGTAAGAGTCAGGTTCCTTCGAATCATGCTTACAGGAAATTTAGAAGAAGAGGGAGAAATTCCCTGGTCGATGAGGCAGCTAAAATTATTTGGCCTGCTTGATGGAGATAAAATTGTAAATTAAATGCCTCTTTAGGCACTTTTTGAATTAATTAAACACAGCTTTTATGAAAAATCATATAAAGATTCCAAGCAGAAGAAAGTTTATTGGCACTTCAGCTACTTTTGTTGCGGGTGCAGCTATTAGTGGTCCTTCCCTGTTTGCAGCACCTTCAATACTAAAACCCTGCAACAAGCAAAGTTCAATTATAAACGGGGTGCAGATTGGCGTAATTACCTATTCATTCAGGAGTATGCCCGATCAAAGTGCCGAGGCCACTTTAAAATATATATTGGATTGTGGTATAAGTGCCATTGAACTTATGGGAGATCCGGCCGAAACTTATGCAGGGAAACCGGAAAATACCCTGGACCGGCGACGCTATTTTACATTAATTAGATCTCAAAGGAATGGGGATGTTTTAAGTGATGGGCAACAAAAAGAATTGTCAGAACTGCAGC
>JAHEBI010000361.1:0-1244 GCA_024642325.1 Eudoraea sp.
ATACCCTAACTCCATCGCTGTCTTTTGCTATAACACCGTAATCCACGGTTTCAGTCTTAAACTCAATCTTAGCAGTCTTATCCTGGGCGTTTACACTTAATGCAAGTAGGCCTACAAATAATACTAATACTATTTTTTTCATCACTTTTTGGTTTTGGGTGAATTTCAAATGTAAATGTTTTGGTATCAACATCCAAAATTCTTTTGTTATCTTCTAACGTTACTTATTTTTGTTTCGTATTTCCAATCCGGAAAAAAATTAAAATGATTATCGCAAGTTTAACATTCAAACTGATAATTATTTTTTCATGTTGTAATTGATATACAAAAACTGTACCGAAATTATGGATATTCCATCAAAATATGAGCCTCAGATAATAGAAGACCATTGGTATAACTATTGGATGGCCAATAATTATTTTCATTCGACGCCCGATAATCGTAAACCCTACACCATTGTTATACCACCTCCAAATGTTACGGGTATCCTGCATATGGGTCACATGTTAAATAATACCATACAGGATGTACTGATAAGAAGGGCCCGTCTGCTTGGTCTGAATGCCTGCTGGGTACCCGGAACAGACCATGCTTCTATAGCGACAGAGGCAAAAGTAGTAGCCAAACTCAGGGAACTGGGCATAAATAAAAAGGATATTCCAAGAGAGGAATTCTTAAATCATGCCTGGGAATGGACTCATGAATATGGTGGTGTAATATTGGAACAACTAAAAAAGTTAGGTTGTTCCTGTGACTGGGATCGTACGAAATTTACGATGGATGAAGATATGTCTGCTTCGGTTATTAAAGTTTTTATTGATTTATTTGAGAAGGGCTTAATCTATAGGGGTTATCGTATGGTGAACTGGGACCCTGAAGCTAAAACTACACTATCGGATGAGGAAGTAGTTTACGAAGAGCGAAATGGAGAGTTGTATTACCTCACTTATTCCATTGAAGGTTCTGATGATAAAGTCACCATAGCAACTACCCGTCCTGAAACCATTCTTGGCGATACTGCCATTTGTGTGAATCCAAATGATGAACGTTATTGGAATTTAAAGGGTAAAAAGGCCATCGTTCCTATATGCAACAGAGTAATTCCAATAATTGAAGATGAATATGTTTCCATGGAATTTGGAACTGGTTGTCTCAAAGTGACACCTGCACATGACGAAAATGATAAGCTTCTTGGTGAGAAACACCAACTTGAAACCATTGATATTTTTAATGACGACGCTTCA
>JAHEBI010000361.1:1254-3427 GCA_024642325.1 Eudoraea sp.
AATGCATTATGAAGGTATGGATCGGTTTGCTGTACGGAAGGCGATAGTAAAAGAATTAAAAGAAAATGGTTTTTTAGCAAAAGTGGAACCCTATGTAATTAAAGTGGGTACTTCTGAGCGAACAAAAGCAGTTATAGAACCCAGGCTATCAGATCAATGGTTTCTTAAAATGGAAAATTTAGCAAAGCCTGCTATAGACGCTGTGCTTGAAACCAGGGAAGTGAAACTTTTCCCGAGTAAATTTGAAAACACCTACCGCCATTGGATGGAGAATATCCGTGATTGGAATATTTCCAGGCAACTCTGGTGGGGACAACGTATACCAGCATATTATTTTGGCGATGGCGAGAATGATTTTGTTGTTGCAGAATCCATAGAAGAAGCGGTGATCAAAGCAAGGAATAAATCCGGGAATATTGGGTTGGATGCGAGTAATCTGAGACAGGATGAGGATGTCCTTGATACCTGGTTTTCTTCCTGGCTCTGGCCGATTAGTGTTTTTGGCGGAATCCTGGAGCCTGATAATAAAGAAGTTAATTATTATTATCCTACAAGCGATTTAGTTACAGGGCCGGATATTTTGTTTTTTTGGGTAGCACGTATGATTATTGCCGGTTATGAATTTAGAGGGGAAAAACCTTTTAATAATGTTTATCTCACAGGTTTAGTGCGGGATAAAGAAAGGCGTAAGATGTCCAAATCTCTTGGTAATTCCCCCGATGCTCTTGAATTGATTTCAAAATACGGGGCTGATGCCGTGAGAGTTGGCTTATTGCTTAGTTCTGCGGCCGGAAATGACCTTTTATTTGATGAGGCTCTCTGCCAGCAAGGGAAAAACTTTGCCAATAAAATATGGAACGCCTTTCGTCTTGTTGATGGTTGGGAAGTTGCCGAAATACCCCAGCCTGAATCCTCTTTAAAAGGGATTGAATGGTATACTTCCAGATTCAATCAGGTACTTGAGGAGATTGAAGACCATTTTAATAAATACCGCATATCAGACGCATTAATGGCCATTTACAAACTGGTATGGGATGATTTTTGCTCATGGCTGCTGGAAATAGTAAAACCGGCATATCAGCAACCCATAGATCAGAAAAGTTATAATGCCATAAGATCAATATTTGAGGATAATTTAAAATTGTTGCACCCATTTATGCCTTTTCTATCCGAAGAAATATGGCAGCGTATCTCAGAACGGAAACCATCTGAGGCCTTGATCATTGCCAACTGGCCGGAAACCGAAAATTTTGATCCTGAACTAATTAAGGCTTTTGAATTGGCGACCGAAGTGATTTCCGGAATTCGGAATATTCGAAAAGAAAAGAATATTCCTTTAAAGGAAACTTTGGAACTTTCTGTTCTGAATAAGGAAGGAATAAGCGAAGACTGGGATGTTATTATTAAAAAACTAGCTAATGTGGGGCAAATTAATTCTGTACTTGAGGCTGTTGATGGTGCACTGGCATTTAGAGTTCGAAGTAATGAATATTTTATACCCGTTGAGGGAACGCTGGATGTAGAAGCTGAAATAAAGAAAATCCGCGAAGAACTTTCATATACCAAAGGTTTTTTACAATCCGTTACTAAAAAGCTGGCAAATGATCGTTTTGTTCAAAATGCTCCCGAAAAGGTAGTGGCAATAGAAAAAAAGAAGGCCGAAGATGCAGCGGCTAAAATAGAAACCTTGGAAAAAAGCTTGAGTAGTTTAGAATAATCCGGAGGTTTTATTTAAAGTTAATAATGCTATTGTTTGAGGATTTCCTCAATGATGTTTATATTTAATAAAAGTACATTGAAATGAGACCTATACTGACATTATTTTTCATTCTTTTTTTAATTTCCATTTCGGCGCAGGAGAGCGGGATAGAAATATTACCGGCAGAGATTCAAATTAAAACAGCGGTGTTACCCGCTCCGGAGGAGGACAGAATGGAAGCTATGGTGTACGGCTATGATGAACAGGGTAAATTGGTTGTGTTGCGTGAAGGCACCAATAACCTGGTGTGCCTGTGTGATGATCCTGCTAAAGAAGGTATAAGTGTCAGTTGTTATTCCAAGAAACTGGAACCCTTTATGGCAAGAGGGAGAGAGCTGACTGCCGAAGGTAAAAACTTTAAGGAAAAGAGGGATATTAGAGGTGAGGAAATAGCTTCCGGAAAAATAAAAATGC
>JAHEBI010000362.1 GCA_024642325.1 Eudoraea sp.
TATCATAAAGAAGTGCGCAGTCATCAAAAAATTCAAAAGGGATTTGAAGATATATTATTTCTCAACCGAAGAGGAAAACAATTAACAAGGGCTATGCTCTTTACAATCATCAAACAACTAGCTGTCAAAATTGATCTGTCCAAAAATATTAGTCCGCATACGTTCAGGCATTCATTTGCAACTCATTTACTGGAAAATGGTGCTGACCTCCGTGCCATACAGCAAATGTTAGGGCACGAAAGTATTACCACTACAGAAGTATACATGCACCTGGACCGAACGCATCTTGCAGAAGTAGTGAACAAATTTCATCCAAGACATTAGTGGTTTTGCCATTTCTTTTCCCATTTGGAGAGGAGGCTAGTTTTAAATCCGGTTAGGATTCAGATCAAAATGACATCAATTTCAATATCCGTTCAATAAAGCAACGGGCTAATGTTTTTTTAAACCAAATAGGTCTGAAGTAAGACGTTTGATTATATTTATCCCGAAAACCTAATTTAAAGATCATGCGAAAAATTGAACTCCTGATTTCATTACTATTATTATGTTTAAGTTCTGTGAAGGCTCAGCAAACAAAAAATGACGTCCTGACTGAATTAGATAATAAATCAGAACTATATGGCAATGTGGCCCAGACCATTTGGGGTTTTGCAGAAATGGGGTATTTAGAAGAAAAGAGTTCTGCTTTGCTTCAAAAAACGATGAGTGATGAAGGTTTTAGCATTAAAAAAGGTGTCGCAGGCATTCCTACTGCTTTTATTGCCGAATACGGCAGTGGTTCACCAATAATTGCTATACTGGGTGAATATGACGCGCTTCCGGGGCTTTCTCAAAAAGCAGTTCCGGAGAAGTCATCAGCTGGTGAAGCCGCCGGTCATGGATGTGGTCACCATCTTTTTGGAACCGCTTCTGCAGCAGCTGCCATTGCAGTTAAAGATTGGATGAAAGCCAGCAATGTAAAAGGTACAATCCGTTTTTATGGTTGTCCTGCAGAAGAAGGAGGCTCAGGTAAGGTATATATGGTACGTGATGGATTATTTAACGATGTGGATATAGCTTTACATTGGCATCCAGGAGCTGAAAATAAGGCAAGTGCGGGTGCTGCACTAGCTAATAAATCCGCCAAATTCAGATTTTACGGAATTTCAGCACATGCCGCAGCTTCACCTGAAAAGGGGCGTTCTGCACTTGATGGAGTAGAGTCTATGAATGCAATGGTAAACATGATGAGGGAACATATTCCAGAAAAAGCCAGGATTCACTACGTCATCACAGATGGTGGAAAAGCCCCCAACGTAGTACCCGATTTTGCCGAAGTATACTATTATGCCCGCCACGACAAAAGAGATGTTGTTCTTGAAATATTTGATCGTATTGTTAAAGCAGCTGAAGGAGCCGCGTTGGGTACCGGCACTACCATGGATTATGAACTCATAGGAGGTACGCATGAACTTTTACCAAATCTGACCTTGCAAAAGTTAATGCACGATAATCTCACCAAAGTTGAGGGAATTACCTATACAGCGGAGGAAATAGTATTTGCAGACAAGATAGCACAAGGTATGGGGTATGACAAAGCTGATTTAGAAACGGCTAAAAATATTCAACCCTACCAAACAGAAGCGCAGGCTTTTGGCTCTACTGATGTAGGAGATGTAAGTTTTACAGTACCTACCGCAGGTATGAGTTCGGCAACCTGGGTTCCCGGAACTCCCGCCCATAGCTGGCAGGCAGTTGCCGCTGGTGGCACCTCAATTGGCAAAAAAGGAATGATGGTAGCGGCAAAAACCCTGACCTTAACTGCCATAGACCTGTATACTAACAAGGAACTTATTACACAGGCAAAAAATGAATTATCAGAACGGAGGGGGGCAGATTTTATATACATCCCGTTACTAGGAGACAGATCTCCTGCCCTGGACTATCGACAATAGCAGTCTTTATTTGATATGGACTCCTGAATTTTTTAATGTCCTGAAAAAATGTTTGTATTTTATTCCCCTGCTTGTAACAATAGTGTGATAATAACTACTAATAGATAATTTACCACCAACCCTAAGCGTGAACAAAGAACTGGAGCACAAATTTGTTACGGAACTTGAGAACAATCAGAATATTGTTCATAAGGTGTGCACATTGTACACCACAAACAGAGAAGCTCATAACGATCTTTTTCAGGAAATAACCATTCAGCTATGGAAAGCATACCCGAAATTCAGAGGGGAATCGAAATTCAGTACGTGGATGTACAGAGTGTCCTTAAATACGGCTATAACGCTGTATAGGAAATCTAAGAAAAGTATAAAAACGCAGGATTTTGATTCCGTTATTTTCAAAATTAAGACAGACGAATATGATGCCACCGAGGAACAACAATTACATCTGATGTACAAAGCTGTGCGGCAGTTGGGAGATATAGAAAAAGCGCTTGTTTTTCTTTATCTGGAAGACAAAGATTACAGCGAAATTTCAGAGACACTTGGTATTAGTGAAGTGAATGCAAGGGTTAAAATGAACCGTATTAAAAATAAACTTAGAACAATACTCAATCCTTAAGGTTATGATGGATGAATTAGAATTACTTAAGAAGGATTGGCAAAGAAAGGAGGAACACCATCCTAAATTGTCATATAACGAAATCTACGGGATGATTAAAAAGAAATCGTCCTCTACCGTAAAATGGATTTTTTATATAAGTATAATTGAATTTGTCTTTTGGGCGGTTCTTAACTTAATTTCATACAATAAAGAATCATTAGAGCTTGAAAAGACATGGCACATCTATGAAATTACAACTACTCTGACAATAATAAATTATCTGGTATTAATTTATTTCATTTATAAATTCTATACCAATTACAAACTCATTTCCTTAACGGAATCTTCAAAAAAATTAATGAAGACTATTTTAAATGTCAAAAAAACGGTCACTCAATACGTATGGTTCAATATAGGAATATTTGTTGCCTACCTGGTTGTAAGTCTCTATGGTAATCTCAACTATGGCGTGAGCAGCGAAAAAATAGCGGAAGCGGCTTCACGGGCAGGGAATGAAACACTTTTTTGGGTTATGCTTATTGGGATTGTCATTGTGGCCATCACCATTGCACTGATATTCATATGGTTGTTTTACAGGCTCCTATATGGGATACTCCTGAAAAGGCTTCGAAAAAATTATAACGAATTAAAGAAACTGGAAGTTTAATTCCTCCATTTGCGCTGTTTGTTTTTTTCCTCGTAGGCCAGCAATTCCTTTTCAGGAATTACTTTTAAGAATGAAGGATGTTGTTCAATGGCATATTCCAATTTTTCAATGATAGAATCAACAGATTCATTGTCATAATCTATCTCCAAAGGTTCCTTGATAACCAATGATTGGAGAATCCCCTTTTTTTTAATAA
>JAHEBI010000022.1:0-9131 GCA_024642325.1 Eudoraea sp.
ATGGAAGTCTCCCATGCCAGCGGTAGCTATATTTATGACAAACAGGGAAATGGACATTTAGATTTTGTTGCGGGTGTATCGGTTTGCAGTTTGGGTCATTGCCATCCAAAAGTGGTTGAAGCTGTAATTGATCAAACCAGAAAATACATGCATGTCATGGTATATGGTGAGTTCATACAACAGCCAGCAGTAGAATTCACTAAATATTTAGCTTCACTTTTACCCGATAAACTGGAAACAACCTATCTGGTAAATTCAGGAACTGAGGCCATTGAGGGGGCTATTAAACTTGCGAGACGTTTTACGGGTCGCTCAAAACTAATAGCTGCCAAAAATGCCTATCACGGAAATACCTTAGGAAGTCTTAGCCTCATGAATTATGAAGAACGAAAAGCTCCTTTCAGGCCCTTAATTCCGGATATCTCTTTTTTGGAATTTAATTCCGAGGAAGATCTCAATAAAATCTCTGAAGATACAGCTGCCGTCATACTCGAAACTATTCAGGGAGGTGCCGGATTCATTTTACCAAAAGAAGGTTATCTTAAAAAAGTAAAGGATAGGTGCGCAGAAGTAGGTGCACTTCTAATTCTTGATGAGATTCAACCTGGATTTGGACGTACCGGGAATTTATTTGCATTTGAGCATTTCCAATGTGTACCGGACATACTTGTTATGGGCAAAGGCATGGCTTCCGGTTTACCTATTGGAGCGTTTACGGCATCGAATGAAATGATGAATTCTTTGAGTGATTCTCCTAAATTAGGCCATATAACAACCTTCGGAGGGAACCCGGTCATAGCCGCCGCAGCTATGGCAACATTAAAGGAATTAACCAATAGCAATCTTATTCCCGAAACTATTGAAAAAGAAAAACATTTCAGATCTAGGCTAAAACACCCCTACATAAAAGAGATTAGAGGAAAGGGTTTAATGTTGGCACTTATTATGAAAAATGAAGAGATCGCCAATAAACTCATACTTTCGTGCGCAAAAAAGAATTTAATCCTTTTTTGGCTGCTTTTTGAATCAAAGGCTGTACGAATTTCCCCGCCACTGACGATAAACACTGAAGAAATTGACTTGGGGTGCAACATAATATTACAAACTTTAAATGAGTTGGAGCAATAATTTGTTAACTATTTTGTTAATAATAAAGCCCGAAAGAGGAATTAAGGGTAGTCCCAAAAGGACTATTTTTAAGTCCATAGATTAACCAAGCTAGTTCCTATGGCGTTAGATCCTAACGAAAGTCAAAATCAACCAATAGCGAAGTTTGAATCCATGCTCAAGACAGATGATGTCTATTTCTTTGATGCAGAGGACTTTGAAGACATAATCCATCACTACTTGAACAATGGCAAAATTTCCTTAGCCAAGAAAGCCATCAAAATTGGACTTAAACAACATCCGGGAGCAATGGATATAAGGCTTTTGGACATAGAAGTTCTTGTGTTTGAAAATAATCTGGAAGTTGCCGAGAAGCTGTTAGACGAACTTCAGCTGATGGACAACAACAATGAGGAAATATATATTCAACGTGCCAATATCTATTCAAAAAAAGACAATCATGAGGCGGCTGTAGACATGTTAAAAAAAGCTTTGGACATGTCTGAAGAAAGCTTTGACATATACTCTTTATTGGGTATGGAATACTTGTTCATGGATGATTTTGAAAAAGCTAAAGAAAATTTTATAAAATGTGTAGCTTTTGATGAACAGGATTATTCTTCACTTTATAATGTAGTCTACTGTTTTGAATTCCTGGAGGATTATGATGGTGCCATTACTTTTTTGAACGATTTTTTGGAACGAAACCCTTATTGCCAGGTGGCGTGGCATCAGCTGGGAAAACAGTATTATATTAAAGAAATGCTTCCGGAAGCCCTGGCTGCATTTGACTTTGCCATTATTGCCGACGATACTTTTATCGGAGCCTATTTTGAAAAAGGCAAGGTTCTGGAAAAAATGGGGAAACACAATGAAGCAATTGAAAATTACGAAACGACGATTAAAATTGAAGACCCTACCTCGCATGCTTACCTTAGGATTGGAAAATGTCATGAAAAACTGGAGAATGATGAACTTGCCAAATTCTATTTTTACCAAACCGTGCATGAGGATCCTTTGCTGGACAAAGGGTGGCTCGCAATAACTGATTTCTACTTTCGTAAAGAAAATTATGAAAGAGCCTTATATTATGTGAATAAAGCCATTAATATAGACGGTGAAAATGCTTTATACTGGAAAAAATGCGCAAAAATTCATTATGCCCTTCACAACCTGGACGAGGCTGATTTTTCATATAAACAAGCAGTAGATCTTGGAAATTATGAATTGGACACCTGGTTAAATTGGACAGAAGTCGTCAAAAAGAATGGCGATATCCATTCCGCTATTCAAATTTTGATACAGGGACACCAATTTTATCCTGAAGAAGCTGAAATTGAATATAGAATGACTGGTTTATATCTTATGTTAAGTGATTCTGAACAGGCAAGATTTAGATTAATAAACGCTTTAAAATTAGATATCTCTAAGCTTTCTGTTTTTGAAAGTGAATTTCCTGAATATTATGACTCCATCTGGACCCAAAACATAATTAGTAATATTAAAAAGGCTTCCGAATAAAAGAACTATTTTTGCTTTTTTCATTTTGGAATGGGTCCTAGGAATTTATTAAGTTATATTATCATTTCTCTCAAGGGAATTGCTATGGGTGCTGCAGATGTGGTGCCAGGAGTATCCGGAGGAACTATAGCATTTATTTCAGGGATTTATGAAGAACTTATTACCTCCATTAATAACATAAATTTTTCCCTCTTCAAAGTTTTAAGAAAAGAAGGCTTCAGAAGTTTCTGGATTGCTATTAATGGGAATTTTTTACTTTCCCTTTTTACAGGGATTTTCATTAGTGTCTTTTCGTTGGCTAAAATGATCAGTTGGCTTTTAAATAACCAACCTGTATTGTTATGGTCCTTCTTTTTTGGATTGGTATTGGCCAGTGTTTTTTTTATTGCCAGGGATATTAAGCAATGGAATTTAGGCATAATCGTGGCCTTTGTGTTAGGAACCGTATTGGCCTATTATATTACCACCCTTCCACCTTCCGAAAACACAAATGGCATTCCATTTTTATTTCTATCCGGTGCTCTTGCGGTATGTGCCATGATCCTGCCCGGAATTTCAGGAGCATTCATTTTAGTTCTTCTCGGATCCTATAAAACTATCTTAGATGCTGTACATCAGAAAGACCTCCATATTGTTGCAACCGTGGCAATAGGAGCAGTTTTTGGCCTTTTGAGCTTTGCCCGGCTTTTAAAGTGGATGTTTGAACATTACAAGAACAGTACACTGGCCCTTTTAACGGGTTTTATTTTGGGTTCACTAAACAAAATTTGGCCCTGGAAAAGGGTTTTGGAGACCAAAATTTTTGGTGACAAAGTAATTCCCGTAAAGGAGATAAACGTATCCCCCCTCGAGTTTGAAGGTGATAACCAACTGCTCTACGCTGTCCTGTTAGCACTTTTTGGATTTTGCATTATTTTTATACTTGAAAAACTAGCTGCGAAAAGTAAAAAATAACCCAAATGCAGAAGCCAAGGACTTTTATTGATAAATTATTTCTTATTATAAAGGGGTTGGGTATGGGAGCTGCCAATAAAGTGCCTGGTGTCTCAGGAGGCATTGTGGCTTTCGTCGCAGGATTTTATGAAGAGTTTATTTATTCACTCCAGAAGATAAATCTCAAGGCTTTTAAATTACTTTTTAACGGCAGATTTAAGAGCTTTTACCGTTACGTAAACGGGCAATTTTTAACATTGCTCATTTTTGGTATGCTGGTAAGTTACTTTAGTGTTTCTAAAATATTAGACTATTTTCTCGCCAAAGATGAACTATTTGTCTGGGCAACTTTTTTTGGAATGATTATAGGCTCCATTTATTTCATTGCAATTGACTTTAAGCATTGGAACAGGGGAACCATTACCGCCGGTATTTTTGGTTTAATTGTTGGCATCTCAATCAGCTTTTTAAGTCCGGCCAAAGAGAATGACAATTTGCTATTCATATTTCTCTGTGGAATTATAAGCGTTTCCGGAATGACACTCCCGGGCTTGTCGGGATCATTTATTCTTATCCTATTGGGTAATTACGTCTTGTTATTGGTAGATTCTGTGAATTCGCTGTACGATACCATGGCTGAAATGATAAAGGGCGATTTCAGTTTTATACAAAACCACGTGCGATTGCGAACTTTGAAAATTCTTGCCATATTTACACTGGGATCTGCAACAGGACTGGTTACCTTGTCGCATCTTCTCGGATATGTATTAAAGCATTATAAATATATAACCACTTCTGTTATTATTGGTTTTATAACCGGTTCTCTAGGGGTAGTATGGCCATGGAAAAATGCTATTTATGTCAAGGATGAAATAGGGAATATAGCTATTGACTCAAATGGAGATAAGGTAATAAGGAACTACGAACGATATATGCCTGATTTTAACAATAGCGAAACCTGGTGGGCAATCATGTTCATAGTTTTAGGAATTGGCCTGTTAATTGGGTTAGAAAGGTATGGCAAAAGCAGAGCAAGAAACAAGTAGTTTTGGACTAATCGGAAAGAATATTTCTTACTCGTTCTCCAAGGCGTATTTTAATGCCAAATTCACTTCACTGAATTTGAAAGACCACAGCTACGAAAATTTTGACCTAGTCCATATAGAGGAATTTCCCGCTCTCATAAACAATCATAAAACGCTAAAAGGCCTAAATGTTACAATCCCCTATAAGGAAGCTATAATTCCCTATCTGAATAGTTTAAGCAAAAAAGCGACACTTGTTGGCGCAGTAAACACTATTAAATTCACGAAGAACGGTCTCAAAGGATATAACACAGATGTTTACGGTTTTAAAAAATCGATCCAGCCATTTATAAAAGAGTCTCATAAAAAAGCATTGATTCTAGGAACTGGCGGGGCCTCGAAAGCTGTCGCATTTGTTTTGAATGAACTGGGCATCTCTTATAAATACGTTTCAAGAAACCCATCGGGTAATCAGATTGACTATAAGGGATTAAACAGGGAAATAATTGGTTCGCACACTTTGCTTATAAATTGTACGCCATTGGGTACTTTCCCAGATATAGAAGCCAGGCCAAACATTCCATACGAATTTATAACTTCAGACCATTTCCTTTTTGATCTTATTTATAACCCGGAAAAAACAGCATTTCTGTTATCGGGAGAACGCAAAGGCGCAACAATTTGTAATGGGTTAAAAATGCTGGAACTTCAAGCCGAAAAAGCCTGGCAAATATGGAATTCCTGATATTCCAAACCTGTACATAGACAATAAGGCAACTTCGGAAACACCAAAGTTTTTAATTGATGCTTAAAACTAGTTTGATTACCTTTGCAGTAATAAATGATGTTAGTATCTTATGTTAAAAGCTCTAACAGACCCGCAGAAACATTAAATGAAATGTTGGAAAATAAAGATCATAAACTACAGGATACTGTAGAGGGAGAAGTAAATTCAGAAACTACTGAATCTAATCAGGAATCAAAAAAAAGCACCGAGGTAACAGATGTAGATGATATATCTAAGGAAGCACATAAAGCCAATACTTCGGAAACTATAAAAGAGGATGTCCTTGAAGAAATAGATGAATCTAATGCAGAAGATGCCGAGGACAAGGATAATCATCAAAGGCATCATATCCCAATTCTGGATTATCATGCCATGTCCCTGGAAAACCTGGTTGGGGAATTACAAAGATTGGTCAGAAATGAGAAAGTACAGGCTATCAGAAAACATGTTGATGGCATCAAATACGAATTTGACCTAAAATTTCTTGATTTTTTAGAACATAAAAAAGAAGATTTTATAAGCAATGGTGGCAATGAAATTGACTTCAGATATAATTCTGTAACCAAACGGCAATTCAATGAAGTTTATTCTGAATACCGTGAAAAAAGAAATGCATACTACAAAAGTCTTGAGCAAAATCTACACGAAAATCTGACGAACAGATTAGAAATTATTGAAGAACTCAAAGGGTTGGTCAATGTTGAAGAAGATATTAATACTACCTATAAAAACTTCAAAGACATTCAGGAAAGATGGCGGAATGCCGGTCCCATTCCAAGAACCAACTATAATGATGTATGGAGGACCTACCATCACCATATTGAGATTTTTTACGATTTCCTGCATCTTAACAGGGAATTAAGAGACCTCGATTTCAAGCATAATTTGGAGGAAAAAATAAAACTCGCAGAACGAGCCGAAGCCCTGGCAGAAGTAGAGGATCTAAATACAGCATTCAGGGAGCTACAAACTCTTCATAAGGTTTGGAAAGAAGATATAGGCCCTGTTGATAAAGAACATCGTGAAGAAATTTGGGAACGATTTAGTAATGCTACCAAAATCATACACCAAAGGAGACAGGATTATTTTAAAGATCTTGACAAAGTGTATGAGCAAAACCTGGAAAAGAAAAAACAAATTATTGAAAAAATCATCGAAATAGGGTCTCATGTTGCGAATAATCATAAGAACCTCCAGCAACAAATAAAAGATATAGAAGAACAACGAGATGCTTTCTTCAAGGCCGGAAAAGTGCCTCAGAATGTAAATGAAAAGACCTGGGCAGATTTTAAAGAAGCGGTTAGAGGTTTTAACAGAAATAAAAATGCCTATTATAAAAAACTTAAAAAGGATCAACAGGACAATCTCGACAAAAAAAGAGAATTGCTTGGCTTAGCGCAGTCTTTAAAAGACAGTGAAGACCTGGATAAGACAACCCCTGAAATGAAAAGAATTCAGAGGGAGTGGAAAACTATCGGGCATGTCCCGAGAAAGTATTCTGATAAAATATGGAATGATTTCAAAAATGCCTGCAATTCCTATTTTGACAGATTGCACTCTGTAAAGAATATTGCGCATAAAGAAGAATCTGATAATTTAGACAAGAAAACCGCCTGCCTTGAAAAACTGAAAGCATTTGAAATAAGCGGGAATAAAGATAAGGATCTGACCACACTGAAAGCTTTTATTGAAGAATGGAAATCCTATGGCAGGGTTCCCTTTAATAAAAAGAATATAAACGTTAAGTTCAATACTATTCTGGATGCCATTTTTAAAAAACTTGATGTCAGCAGGCAAGAATCCGAGTTAATGAAATATGGTGACAAGCTTAAAAAACTTGCAAATGCAGATAATGAGAGGGCCCTCAGTAATGAGCGAACATTCATTCGACGAAAGATAGAAGAAAGCTTAAATGAAATTCGTCAATTAGAAAACAACTTGCTTTTCTTCTCTGATACTTCCGGGGACAATCCATTAGTTAAAGATGTTGTCCATAATATAGACCGACAAAAAGAAACTCTGGCAACATGGAAAGCCAAGTTGAAAAACCTGAACATCCTGCAGCACAATCTTAATAAAGAAGAAATTGAAGAAGCAGAGGAATCTGAAGGTTCGGAAGAAGAGTAAATCCCTGCATTGAAAACTCCTTTTAAAAATTTCTCATAAACGAAATAAAAAAATCAAGGAGAACAATTACACCTGGATTATTTTATGTAAATAAGTTAAAGTTCTTTTATCCTTACATTTCGAAATTTGATCCTTCCAGGTTCTGCAGCCTGAAGTGCTATATAACCATCAGATAAATCATCGTCGTAAATATCAATAGTCAGTTCACCATTAATCCAGGTACGTATATGGTTTTTTTCACAGTTGATCTTATAGGTATTCCACTTCCCTACTGTTTCTACATTTATTAATGGTTTAGCCCGGGTAACAACAGATCCAGTTCTTGATTCCTGATCCGGGTGGTAGTCCCATATATTCATCTCGTAACAATCCCGGTTAGAGATATTTTTGTCCTTGCATCTCACAAATATCCCCGAATTAATCCCTGCGTCCGGATAAAACTCCAGTGTTAAAGTAAAACTGCCATACTTCTTATTCGTCATCACAAACCCCGAACCGCCCAGTGAAGTTCCAACCAACTGATCTGTATCAAATTTCCAGGTAGCCCTTCCATCCTGAAACCATTCATTTGAATCCTCAACAAAAATAACCTCCTCCGGACCCTTGTCCATTTTACATCCGCAAAATATTAGCAGTAGTCCAACCAAGGCAAAACAAGTCGATTTTTTAATCATAATCAGATCTATATTTTTTAATATATAATAATAAAAATTTGTGTTTAAAATTCCAAATAAAGAACCTGGCAATTAACCATAATTTGGTGTTAAGCAGAAATTCAGTCTTTAAGATATGGATGCGATGTATTGTCATAAATGAAATCTACTTTATAAAAGCAATACTATTTGACCAAATCAAACATTCTGGTATACTTAATAATTAAGCTGTGGTTCAAAGGGTCATTATATTGCAAATTATGATTATACACTATAAATAGCCCGGTATTTGCCCGTTGAAGCCAGCCAAATCTAAAGTTAAATGCCCAAAGTTGATTAACCGTATTGTTTTGAACAAGACCCTGAATAAAAATATTGGGTTTAAATGTATAGGCTAATTGAGTTCGGAAAATATTCGCTGTAAAATCCCCTCCGGGAAGATCAAACTGGTTGTATTGATAAGACAGGTTTGCATTAAATTTTTCACCGGCCCTAAATTGTACAGTGGCGGTATTAAGGTATCGGTTACCTCCAAAAGCACCTCCTAAAACAGACCTGACATTAACAGATACTGGTTTGGAGCCATTCGTAAAAAAGACCAGTTGCCCCTCTGCATGTTTGTATGTTCCGGGCTCCACAATTACACCTTCATAAATTTCAAATGGCTCAAGAAGTCCCTCTGTTGTAAAATTAATCCCAGTATGTATTTCCATTCCATTTTTAAATGCCCAATGGTTATCTATATGCAAAAAACCGGTTTCCTGAAACCCATCAAAATTCCAATAGCCTCTGTAAGACACATGCGGTCTTAGTTCCAAAATTTTGGAGTTTTCATTTTTGGGTCTGAGATGATAAAGTACCAGGCCCTCCGGTTTTCTAAATGCTGAACGCAGCAGAAATCCAACCTCCGGATTAAAACCCTCACCAACTTCCGTATAAGCCGCGCGCATTTCCCAATTATCCCAATTATAATCTGCC
>JAHEBI010000022.1:9141-12776 GCA_024642325.1 Eudoraea sp.
GACGTTCGGGAGTAAAAGCCTGATAATCTTGCTTTTTTACCCAAGCCCAGTTTTCCGTCTATAGAATAAGTTTGATTATTATCATCATTGGATTGAAGTCCGGAACGATTCACAAAAATAGCCCCTAAAGCAGTTCTTCCCTTAAATTCATAATTAACTCTAGCCACGGTAAAATTATTTTTTTCTATGCCTTCCTGCTGCACGTCATCTGTAAACATGGTCAGTAATCCTATATTGGTCCTGTTTAGTTTACCGGATAGTCTGGCTCCACCAATAATCGGGACAATATTTCCATCGTCGCCAATCCCTATTCGCCGACTAAAAAATAAATCCACTTCCCCGGGGCTGCCAACCGTAAATAAACCGGCGTTTTCCAGAAAGAAAGGCCGCTTTTCAGGAAAAAACAAGTTAAACCTGTCCAGGTTCACCTGTTGATCATCTACTTCAACCTGAGCAAAATCTGTGTTATAGGTCAGATCAAGGGTCAGACTTGGGGTAATACTGTATTTGACATCTCCTCCAATTTCCGGCGTAAATTCAGATTTAGGGTCAGGTACCGAATAGTCCTTGTCCACCCTGCCTAAAACATAGGGTATAACTTTAAGATTGCCAGGGCTTCTAAGGTCCAGTCCTGTTAGGGTTCCGGCAAGCGAAAGGCGATACAAAGTAAATCCTATTGGCATTGGTGCCCAATAAACAATCTCATTGGTTTTCCGAATATTCCTTCTAAAGTTTATACCCCAGTCTTTTCCGGCCTGAAATCGTATTGTTCGCAATGGAATAGCAAATTCTGCGCTCCATCCATATTCTTTGACCTGTGACCTCACTGTAAACGAGGCATCCCAATTCAGGTTAAAACCTCCTATAGTCCCTGATTGTTGCCTATTGACATTCCTGTTACCCTGGCCTTCATTATCTACCTGTGCATCATATTCTATTCCCAGTGAGTTTGTCCCAAATACAAAACCATTCTGTCCGTCTTTATAGGTGTCCAAAATAAAAATAAAGGCATCGGTATCATCTAAATTAGCGTCTCTTCTTGGATCAGAAACCACCAGCTTATCTGGTTGTGCATCATAGCAAATTACAGAGAGATAAAAAGTTTCTTCAGTATAAGCTATACGAATTTCAGTCTTCTCGGAAGCGGGATTACCAAAATTAGGTTGTACCTGGATAAGGTCACCAAATGGGATTATTTCTTTCCATACTTCATCATCCATAACCTCACCATCTATTACCGGACCAGTTTTTATAGGAATCGCCCTGGCACTTGGGCGATCCTCACTATCATAGGAAGAATCAGGAACCTGGCTAAATAGGCATGTGGAGTTTATTACAATACACAGGAAAATAAATAAAACATGTAGAACCCGCATGAGCTGGTGGTTAGTCTAGAGAATTAAAAATAACATTATTTTTTGCGAATGAAAAGGCGCTTTTGCAATATTTACCTGTCATTCATATATTTTATAAGAAATGCCCCAAATTAATTACTAAAACCTCAGTCCCGGCATCGTCAGTTTAAATAATTATATTGATGACAAAACTAAAGACGACTTCACTAATCCAACTTAAAACTCTATATTTAAAGACCAATTAAAACTTCAGCCATGAATAAATACCGACTTAACCTGCTCCCGTTTTTGTTTGCATTCGTAATTATCACGGGCTCTTACGGGCAGTCCTCAAATTATACCGATGATGTTACTGCAGGTTTCTCAGAAATTCGCCTGGACAGATATGCAAACTTTTTGAATAAGGAAATTACTGAAGGCCGTTTGGCAGGGGCCGTTTCCTATATTTATCGGAATGGGCAAATAGTTGACAAAGCTGCGTTCGGATATAGTAGCTGGGAGGCAAAAAAACCTATGCAACAAGACAATATATTTCATATTATGTCTATGACCAAGCCAATAATTTCTGCCGCTTTTTTGATGTTATATGAAGAAGGACATTTCTTCCTTACAGATCCTGTATCCAAATATTTACCACAGTTTAAAAACGTCAAAGTATCGCTGGATGTAAATGAAGGGATCGATGGAGCTACCGAACCTGCTAAATCGGAAATTACTATTCATCAATTGTTAACCCATACAGCAGGTTTTACGCATGGTCTTCAAGGCACAAAATTAGATAATGAATTTGCACGAGCTATGTATCGGGAGCCACAAACCTCAATTGAAAGCAGGGTGAATACACTTGCAAAATTACCGCTAATAGGACAGCCCGGTGAGCAGTGGAACTATAGTGCCTCCCCGGATGTGTTATCCTTGTTAATTGAACATTTTTCCGGAATGACCACCGCGGAATTCCTTCAGATAAGAATTTTTGATCCTTTGGAAATGAAAGATACCGGGTATAATATTCCAACTGCCAATCAGGACAGATGGGTTCCTGTTCATACTATAAATGAGGAAGGCAAATTGGTTAATTCAGAACAGCAGCTGCCTGTTGAAGGAAATATGGTCTACGGTGGAACTCACGGCCTGTTTTCTACCGCTGATGATTATATGAAATTCTGTCAGATGATACTCAATGGAGGCAAGAGCAATGGAAAAAGATTATTGAGCCCCAAGACGATAGAACTAATGACTATGAACCAGGTGGGCGACTTATTTAATGGGCAAGGTTTTGGTCTTGGTTTTGGAATAATAACCGATGTTGCCAAAAATAAAGCCCTTGGTTCAAAAGGAACCTATTATTGGGGCGGAGCTTACAGTACTTACTTTTTTATTGATCCGGAGGAAGATTTAATAGCCATCTTAATGACCCAGATTCAACCATATAGTACATACTATAGTGCAAAATTTCCACAATTTATATATCAGGCTTTGGTAGATGATAATTAATTAAAAATAGTGCGTTTTATGAAAAAGTTCTTTCCCATTTTACTATGTTTTTTACTGGCTGAAATTGGCTTTTCACAAGATATCATTGCATTACCCTTTAATCAAAATGATCAGGTTCAATGGATAGGTGGAGAAAAGCAGTATTTTTCACAGATATGGAAGACGCAGGTGGTGACTAATATTTCTGCTCCAACCATGCAGGTTTTTAAACCCGATGCAGCCATATCTAACGGCACTTCTGTAATAATTGCTCCCGGAGGTGGTCTATTTGCCTTAAGTATTAACAGCGAAGGAAATGAAGTAGCTAAATGGTTAAACGAAAAAGGGATAACAGCATTTGTTTTGAAATACAGACTGGTTCCTACAGGAGAAGACGGGGTACAGGAAGCTATGCAAAGCGGAGATAAAATCATTGAAAAAGTCGCTCCTGTAATGCCGCTGTCTGTTCAGGATGGACTGTCGGCTGTTGCCTATGTCAGGAAAAATGCCCAATCCCTGGGTATTGATCCAAAAAAAATTGGTTTCATGGGTTTTTCGGCTGGAGGAGCCGTAGCTATGGGTGTAGGTTATAATTATTCACCCGATAACAGGCCTGATTTCCTGATACCTGTATACCCCTGGACCACAGCTATGCCTGTTCGTAAGTGTCCGGACGATGCGCCACCAATGCTTATCATCTGTGCGACTGATGATCCTTTGGAGTTGGCTGGCGGAAGTATTGAACTCTATTCTTCTTATTTAAAAGCGGGAAAGGCTGTGGGCCTTCATATGTATGCCAAGGGGGGG
>JAHEBI010000363.1 GCA_024642325.1 Eudoraea sp.
AATTGGTTTGCATTAAAAAACTCCTCATGAAGTGCAATATCGGCATACTCCTCCCACATTTTTTCATCCAACATTTCGTTAGAAAGGTTTTCAATTTGACCCTTGGTCAACCTACCCTTAAAAATATATTCCAGAACTATTTTGGCCGCATCCTCCGGGTCATTATCCGTTAATGACATAAGGCACATTTCTTTTAACTCCTCTGGCGCTAATTCAGAGATATCCCCATAATCCATGATTTCAAGCAGGTTAATAAAATCTTGATTCGTCCAGGAATTGGGTAATTCATGAATGGTTTTGAAATTCAAACGCTCAACTTTATAAAGATTTTTCATAGGTTTCGATTATTTCTGTATACTGCTCTTTCGCGGAAACATCTGTATTTGATAAATAGTGTCGTTAAGTTCAGATTTAGTAGGGTTAATTCAGTTTTTGTTTTGAAATTTCTGCCTGTTATTCTATAACGATATGTTCTCTAGGCCTAAAAATTTAAAACTCTCAATCCTTTGATATATGAAGAATTCCATCGCCTTGATTCACAATAGGTGACTCATTTACGCAAATAACATACCCGGCGTACAACGATTTTATCTTCCGTTCAAAAGAGCCAAAGGGATCCGAAATACTCCCCAAACAATCTCCTTTGTTTACAAATTGACCCAATTGTATCATTGGATGAAACAATCCTGAATATTTTGCCCGTATCCATATAGATGAATTAATTATAACAGGGGTTGTGACCTTATTATCCCATTGGGGCAATTCTTTGGTAAAATTGCGCATACCTAAATGCTGCATTACCCTAAGTGCGCCCCCAACTCCTATTTTGGTGACATCATTATCAATATGCAATGCCTTTGCTCCTTCAAAAACCAGCACTTTTTTCCCAAGCTTGTGCATGGTCTCCCTAAAGGATTTTTCACGTCGTTTAGATTTTATAATAAAAGAAGCTCCAAAAGCTTTTGCCAGTTCAATACTTTCAATATCATTGGCGCCTACCCTTACCTGTGGGAAGTTAAAACGGCTGTCACCACCGGTATGAAAATCAATGCAGTAATCAACTAGAGGAACTATTTCTTTTACAATATGATAAGCAAACCTACTCGCCAAAGAACCCCTTGCACTACCTGGAAATACCCTGTTTAAATCCCGGCCATCCGGAAATTGTCGTTTTTGGTTTAAAAACCCGAATACATTGACCACAGGTATACAGATAACCATGCCATATTCCGGTTTATTATATTTTTTGGATATCAACTGGCGCACAATTTCGATACCGTTTATTTCATTGCCATGAATTCCCGCAGTAATCAACAATGTAGGACCTTCTTTTTTGCCGCGTTCTACAATAATCGGTACCTGTATCTTGGTTCTGGTATGTAATTTAGCGATGTCCAGATTAAGCTGTACTCCTTTTCCGTTCGAAATAGCATGCCCAAGTACTTCAACTTTTTTACTCTGCATTTCGTTCGACGTACTTAATGATTTGACCCGCAATGTCCTTTCCTGTAGCTAACTCTATTCCTTCAAGACCAGGTGAAGAATTTACTTCCAAAATTAATGGTCCCCTTGCCGATTGTAATAGATCTACCCCCGCAACGCCCAGCCCCATGGCCTTGGTTGCTTTTATCGCTGCATTTTCTTCCTCATCACTAAGTTCGATTATGTTTGCGGTACCTCCGCGATGGAGATTGGACCGGAACTCACCTTCCTTGCCCTGACGCTTCATCGCCCCCACAACTACACCATCTACTACAAAGACCCTTAGATCCGCACCCATGGCTTCCTTGATAAATTCCTGCACAATAACGCGTGCCTGTAATCCGTTAAAAGCCTCGAGAATCGACTCTGCCGAATTTCGATTGTCCGCCAGGACGACACCCAGGCCCTGTGTGCCTTCCAACAATTTGATTACTACAGGTGCCCCACCCGCTTTGTCGATAATTGCACCCACGTTTTTAGAATAGTTGCTAAAAACCGTCTTGGGTAAACCGAGTCCAGCCCTTGATAAAATTTGAAGGCTTCTTAATTTATCGCGGGAACGTACCAGCGCTTGTGATTCTACAGCAGTGAAAACCTTCATCATTTCAAACTGACGTACCACAGCCGTACCGTAAAAGGTAATTGAAGCTCCAATACGGGGAATTACTCCATCTACTCCTTCTATTTCTTTTCCTTTATAAATAAGTCCGGGTTTCCTTTTTTCAATAACCAAATCACATTTAGAATGGTCTATAACGTGCATTTCATGCCCTTTCTTTTTCCCCGCTTCAACTAGCCTCCGGGTTGAATAAAGGTTATGATTTGTTGATAAGATTACTAGTTTCATTTTCCGAATTTAAGATTAAATTATTAAAAGTGAAACACTACCAACACTCCTTTTAAATTTGATTATACTATTAACTTCCCCACGATTTTTCCTGAAATGTCATACAGAAGTTTCCATACAAAAACACCATTACTCCATTGTATCTCGAAAATATCTCTGTTGGGTGTTTTAACATGATGAATTTGCTGAAGACCTTCAGCACTGTATTTTACCGCAAAACTTTCCTGCACTTGTTTTGGGGTATGGTCAAATGGCAATAAAGAAACTGTTTCTAACCAACTGCCTTCACTATTGAACAAAGCCGAAAAGTCATCGCCTTTTAGACTGAAATTTACTTGCCATTTAAACACATCTATCTGCTTCCACCTAACAAATGCTGCCTTTGGGTATTTTGACTGAAATGCAATGCCAACGGCGATATTTGGCATATTTCTTTTATTCCTGGATACTTTCAAAAAAGAGGAATTAAAAATGTACTGGAGTTTTTTCGTCAGGATCATTTTGATATATACTTCGTCAACAATTTTTTAAATACTTAGGGCACCTATCTACATAATTATCAAGAAAAATTATTTGATTATCAATAAAAGAATAAAAGCAACTCAAAAACGGGGTTAAGGAGTGTTTTTTCGTGAAATATTACCCGAAGTGAACACCTTAAAATTATGGCTTTATGCAAATACCTACAGCTACCTAGGTAGCACTCCCGTTAAATCTGGTGGGTAAAAAATATAGAATTTAAAAAAATTGGGGCCAGAAGACCTTAATTAATGGTTTAAGGGGTGTATTTTTCCTCTGCAATAGACAGTAAAAGCTCCAGGTTCCTGACATTAATTTGCTTTCGACTCACAGAAATGGCACCACGGCGTTTTAGTTCCTGAATATGCCTGCTTACAACTGCTCTTGTAGTGCCAATGAGACCTGCAATCTCTTCATTGGGCAAGTTATTGATCAATTCGAGTTTTCGGGTTTCGCCGTTTATGTTTTTAAGCAGTAAGGATGATAACCTAACCAATGTGCTATGAAGGGTTACATCTGTGGCCACATCCATGAGCTGTCTCATTCGATTG
>JAHEBI010000364.1 GCA_024642325.1 Eudoraea sp.
TTTTAAGAAGGCTGCAAAATGCGGAAGTTGCAGTGTTCTTAAATGACGAAGATGAATATATTGTTACCGAGGCAGCCAGGGCCATTAACGATGATTGGTCTCTTCCAGAAGCCATGCCGGCACTGGCAGGCCTTTTAATGGAAGATCGATTCACCTCAGAGCCTTTACTGCGAAGAAGTATCAATGCAGCCTTAAGGGTTGGCGGGGAAGAAGAATTAGACATGCTTATTTCATTTGCCAAAAGAACTGATGTTTCAGGCGATCTTCGAGGCGAGGCCCTTGCCACTATCGGCACCTGGGCCTCCCCTTCTGTTCTTGACCGGGTGGATGGGCGCTTCAGAGGAGAAATTAGCCGGGATTCAAATGTTGTAAAACAAAAAATTCAGGGAGATATCCCTGTATTCTTAAGGGACAGTGACCCGGATATCCTCATAGGCACTTCTAAAATTCTGGGAACCCTTGGAATACTTACCTATAATGCTCAACTAAAATCCATTCTGAGCAAGGATAGCAGACCAGAGGTTAGGGGGGCTATGATAGAAACTTTAGGAGTTTTGCATGATGATGGAATTGCAGCAATTGTCAAAATGGGGATGCGGGACAAAGATGAAAATGTTCGGGCTTCTGCGATAAGCCTGATCCCCGAATTAAATATTCCCAAAAATGAATTACCGGGTGTTATAGGCCCGATTTTCAAAAATGGATCAATCCGGGAACAACAACGAATGATTAATGCCCTGGCGGAGATGCCTCTGGATCAAAGCGGAGATGCGTTAAAAGACCTGATCCAAAAAGCAGGCAACAATCAACTAACTCCGGGTGTCATCCTCGATCTTATTGAGGCTGTGGAATCAACACATTCGGAAGATCTGATTGCCGGTTTGGGCAAACTCAAGAACAGTGGTTATACTGTAGATTCTTATAAGGAAGCGCTTTACGGAGGCAGTAATTGGCCGGGGGCAAACGTCTTTAAAAATAATTCCGCAGCACAATGCGTAAGATGCCATTCCCTGGATGGAGCAGGTGGGAAAGTAGGCCCACCACTGGATAACATTGCAAATACGCTTAGCAGGGAAAAGATTTTGGAATCCCTTATTGAACCAGGAGCGCGTTTAGCTCCGGGCTATGGTTCTGTTGTACTAACGCTCAAAGATGGCCAGGTAGCAGCTGGTATCCTGGCAGCTGAAAACAGCAGGGAGATTATTCTGAGAACCTCAGATGCAGAACCCATGGTAATTGCAGTGTCCAGAATAAAGAAAAGGGAAAACATGCCATCAGCAATGCCTCCTATGGGCTCAGTATTATCCAAAAGAGAACTTAGGGATTTGGTGGAGTTTTTGTCTAATTTAAAAGGAAAATAATCCGGTTAGTTTCCGGCTGATGGAATAGATATGTGGTTATTGGCGGCCTCCTATATTAGGAGTTCAAAATTAATTATTACCTTACGTAAGGACATATTTGTTTTTTGTGGTTGCAACTTGGAATGAGAATTCGGATGTTCCTGAAGTAATTTGACTTAATTAAAAATAGAATTAATTCGAGTACAATAAATGTGGCAGACATTTATAGCTGCTCTAAACCAACCCAATTAACCAAACAAATATGAAAGTTAAACTTATCACCCTTTTAGTATGGCTTTTTTACCTTAATGCGGGGGCACAAGAATCTAAAAAAGACTATTCTGAAGCTTTTAAAATAATTGAAGTCTGGCTGGACGCCCAAAAAGATTACGAAAAACTTCCGGGCATCTCCGCTGCTATTGTAAAAGATCAGGAAATAATCTGGTCCGGTGCATTTGGGAAAGCAAATATTGAAGCTGATGTACCTACTGAAATAAGCACCATTTGCAGCATATGTTCCATTTCGAAATTGTTCACAGCTACTGCAATCATGAAGTTATACGATGAAGGTAAACTTCGCCTGGACGATAAGGTAAATGATCTGTTACCCTGGTATAACCTGGATCAGAAATATCCTGATAGCGGTCCTATTACGGTGCGGACTTTATTAACCCATTCTTCCGGACTGCCCAGAGAGGCGAATTTTCCTTATTGGACAGGCCCGGATTTTCCATTTCCTACCCAGGAGGAAATTAAAAAGGAATTAGGCGAACAGGAGACTTTGTACCCCGCATCAACCTATTTTCAGTATAGCAATCTTGGCCTTACCCTTTTGGGAGAAATTGTGGAACAGATTTCTGGAATCTCCTATACGGCGTACATAGAAGAAAATATCTTAAAACCCCTGCGCCTCAATGATACGCGTACGCAGCTTCCGGAGTCATTATATGGCAGTAAATTGGCTATCGGTTATTCTTCGCTCAACAGGGAGGGGCAGCGGAAAAAAGTGAAATTATTCCAGGCAAACGGTATTACCCCTGCAGCCGGATTCTCTTCCAACGTGCTGGATCTGGGTAAATTTGCTGCCTGGCAATTTCGGGTAATGGATTCAACCGTCACAGAAATATTAAAGCCCTCTACACTAAAATATATGCAACAGGTGCACTGGACAGATCCTGACTGGAAAACAACATGGGGATTAGGATTTGCTGTATCTAAAGGGAGTGATGGAACAACGTGGGTTTCCCATGGGGGCAGTTGCCCTGGCTACAGGTCCGGCATACAGTTAAATCCAAAATCTAAAATGGCTTATACCGTCATGATTAATGCCAACGGTACAAATCCCCATAAATATGCAAGAGAGATGCATGAAATTCTCAAAAAGGTAAAAGATACCTCCAATAAAAATGAAGGAGATGAATCTTCAAAAAAAGACTTGACGGAATATACCGGTTATTTTAGTAATCAGCCATGGGGAAGTGAAAGTTATATTTCTACGTGGGAAGGCAAACTGGTAATTTTGAACCTGCCATCACAAGCCCCTTCCAAATCCATGGTCTTTTTTAAGCATGTGAAGGGAGATAGTTTTCAAAAAATAAGAGATGATGAAGAGCCCGGAGAGATGATGGTTTTTGAGCGCGACTCATCCGGAAATATTACCAAATATAGCCAACATGGAAATTATTCAACTAAAATAAAAAACCAATGAAACTAAAATCATTCATTTTACTGTTGGGATGCAGCCTATTTGTTGCAATGGCGTCTTCACAGGAACTCAATACTCTGGCGACCGAATTTTTAAACACCCTGGATCCGGAATTAAAGTCAAAGACCATTTTTGCTTTGGATGATGAAGAACGGTTAAATTTTAATTTTGTGCCAATCATAAGAAAAGGACCAACTTTTCACGACTTCAATGATGAACAAAAACAGGCTGCAATGGCTCTGCTCAGAGCATCTTTAAGTGCCGATGGATATCGAAAAACACAAGAGATCATAGCACTGGAAAATGTTTTGCTGGAAATTGAAGGCGGCAAATTCAAAATGCAGGATGGATCT
>JAHEBI010000023.1 GCA_024642325.1 Eudoraea sp.
TGGTCCAGAAAATTCTGCATTTTCCCAGGGTCCTTCCTGGTGTTCCCACATATTGGCAAATAAGATATCAGGATTATTCGGATCCATTTCAACTTGAATAGCTCCGGTATTATGGTTTATATATAAGATCTTTTTCCATGTTTTTCCGCCATCATTAGATTTAAAAATACCACGCATCTCATTTGCGCCATAAGGATGGCCTAAACCAGCCACATAAACAATATCTGGATTAGTTGGATGAACGATGACCCGGCTAATTTGCTGAATGTCGTTTAAACCGATATGCTGCCAATTCTCACCACCATCGATGGATTTAAACATGCCATCACCTACTGCAAGGTCAGGTCTATGAAGCCCTTCCCCGGTTCCTACATAAATTACATTTGGATGTGATGGAGAGACCGCTAAATCTCCTACGGAGCCAGTTGGAACGTCATCAAAAATCGGATTCCATGTACGACCATAATCATCTGTTTTCCATACACCTCCATTATTCACACCTATAAAGAATACATTTGGCTGAGAAGGAATACCAACCGCACCTACTGTTCGACCACCACGAAATGGTCCAATCATTCTATATTTTAAATCCTGGTAATAAGACTTGTCAATTTGTGAGAATGACTGAATGGATAATAAAAGGGAAAGGGTTAGAATGAAGATTCTCATAGTTCTAGTTATTATGGTTGTGTTTAATAAAATTGATCATGGTAAGCAAGTGGTTGGTTGTACTTCCCAAGTTAAGGAATTATCAGGGCATTCGGGTATAAAAATCATCCATGAGTATTATGGTAATATTGCATAAAAGGGTATATGAAGAGATAGAGAGGATTTCTAGAAAACTTAGATACAGGCCTCGAAAAACACCAGTATTATGCTTACGACGAAGCTTCAGCATAGGTGCTAAGGCGTTTATTTTTATGTTAATGGCTGTTTGATTCATAGGCTTCAGGAAGATTTCTTTTTATCAAAAATGATCCTTTATCCATAACATCCATCGCTTAAAGATATCCTTTCTATGTACCGGGTCTTCCGGGAAATGGCCCGAAACCGGATAGGCTATGAATTTAGTCTCTACGCCATTGTCTTTTAAGTTATGAAATAATTTGAAAGATTGAGTAACAGTTACTCTTTGATCCAATGTATTAGAAAGAATTAGGGTCGGGGTTTTAATTTGGTGAGCATAGGTTATAGGCGATTGCTTGCGGTAATTATCGGCATTGTCATTAAGCCAGGGAGAACCACCAAGACCGTAACCCGACCAAATATTCATGTCGGCCATATTATACCAGTCAAACCAATCCGTAACTGCGGCCCCGGCAACTGCGGCTTTCCAACCTTGATAATGGGAGGTAAGCCAAACAGTCATAAAGCCACCATATGACCACCCTGACACAGCCATCTGATTTTCATCAATAAAACCTAACTTCTTAATGGCTTCAATTCCTGCCATCACATCTTTGCCTGGCCCTTCACCCGCATCGTTTATGACAGATCTTTGATAAGCTTTTCCTAAATTATCACTTCCCCGGTAGTTGGGCTGGAAAACGACCCAACCCTGAGCAGCAAGAGTTTGTGCGAAAAAATTAAAATTTTCTAATGAAGAACCCATTGGGCCACCATGGATATACAACACCAGGGGATATTTTTTATTTGATGAAAAATCAGGTGGATAGGTGATGACACCGTCTTCGTCAAAGCCATCCTCACCTTTCCAATTTACTGAGCTAACTTTACCTAAATTTAATTTGGAAATAGAGTCGTTGAAAGAAGTAATTTTTTCAGGAATGCTTTGATGACTTTTCATATAATACAATTCTGATGCCTCCCTTGCTTTAGAACCAATAAATACTATTTCGTCAGCAGGTCCTATATCAATATTGTCAAGTGAAGGAAGGACTCCATTTGTATCCAGATTCCTGTAAGTGCCATCTAATAGACCACGCCATAAACTTATTTTCGTTCCATTAGGCGCGCCAACAAGCAAACTCCGATCCGAGAACCAAAAATGGTTGGAAATGTCACGATCTATATCAAGAATTACACCTTCCTTTTTGACACCATTCTGATCCACAGAAAATAACCCCATGGGATTAAAAAATGGCTCTAATCCTCTTGTTTTGCTATATAAAACGACAGATAAATCTTTGGAAAAAGATGGATTCACGGGAACTCCAGGACCTTTGTCCAACACAGTATTCTTCCTGGTTTCTATGTCAATAAGTTGCAATGAACTGTTTAAGAATTCTGCCGAGTGTGGTTTAGGCTGTGCTATATAAACTAATTTTTTGCTATCATAAGACCAATTGAGACTTCCCGAAAAAACATTGTAGCCAACTTCTCCTGACGTTAACTGATACGCATTTTCACCTTCACTGGAACAGATCCAAATATGGGCTGGTACGGATGCTTTTTCCGCTAGATACCAATCATAACCTACTTCAAATGATTTGTTATGCTTTTCAACCCCCCCTTTTTCCGCTAAAGAATCCTTTTCAACATACGCAAAAAAAAGTCCATTAGGGCTCCATTTATATTTAATGACGCCCATTTTACTATGTGTTAGTTGTTGGGCTTCTCCCCCTTGAATGGTTAATTTAAATATTTGTTGTTTCTTATTGTCTCCTTTAGCTAAGAACGTTATGTGTTCGCCATTGGGAGACCATTCTGGTTGATGAATTGTAGGCCGATTAAAGGTAAGTGGTTTGGCTTCTTTAGTATCTATCGTAACCAGCCATAGTGAATTGATATATTTATTTTCATCGAAGTCAGCCTTGCGGTTAACAAGCACTATATTCTTTCCATCCGGACTAATTTTCGGACTGCTTAAACCAACTAATAAATCAAAATGATCCAGTGCAAGGTTGGACGTCTGGGCAAAAACTGAATGCGATATTGAAAAAATAGAAATGGTGAACAACAATAATATGGGCAGGCAGGTAAGTTTAAAGTTTTTCATTTTAAGATAATTAAATTCATGTTATGGCCACTAACTGGTTATATCCGGATAAATATAACTCAATAATCTATGAGGTGACAGGTAATAATAGAAAGTTGCTTAAATCGCGTTTCTTTATCCAAATGTGAAAGTAAAAACGGGGAAAATTGTGTGTATAAATGTATAATTCGGGTATAATACTATTCAGGAGGTATAGGACATTGTTAGTCAGACTTTCTTAGAAACATTACTGTATTTATCCAGGCTTTCACATTCTTTGAACTGTCCTTGGCCAATTCCTTATTTCTTGATTTCGGCCTGGATTAAAGGAATAAGTTTGTCTATATTTATTATCGCATCACGGGATATCAGTGCACACCAATCCGCTTCAAGAGCAATAATTTTTAAAACCAGAACTCTAGATTTATATTCCCTAAGCACACTCAAAGGATCTTCCACACTTAGAATATTGTAAATATCCAGGCCACCATCAATAAATGATTGGTCCCATTTTTCGTTATATTGCCTCTCTTTTATGTTGGATAGCTCTATAATTTTAATAGTGACATTTTAATAATTTAAAATGGCAGATTTCAATGCCGTATTTCGGGAAATATCCAAATGGGTTATTTCATTAATTCTGCAATCCAAGCTGGTCAACCCGGTAAAAGTTTCAATGCCTGATAAACTTTTAATAGCTTTCTGGCTAACGTTCATTTCTGTGATGTAGGCAGTACAATCAGGATTGCTGATATTATTATTTGCATCAAAAGTAATTCCGAATCCTGAACTCAAAGCCGCGCGAAAATTAGGGTCGGGAACGTTGACACTTTTGTTATTTTGCGCAAGCAAGGACAGAGACAAGAAGCAAATAATAACAGTACAGAGGATATTAACAGGTAAAATGGATTTTGCCAATTTCATAGGTGTTGTTTTAGAGAGTTCTCTAGAACACAACTACCAAAGAATTGAATTAATCAGTACAAAGGTGCCGGAAAGAAAACAGCTTTTTTAAAAAGTGCAAGATACGTTTTAATGTACAGGACCAGCTAGGCATTGCCATTAAAGGCCTGTTATATGAGCGGTATCCCTAAGGGGATGCCTTATTTGCTTTGTTTGCAGGCTATAGCTTTAATAATTTGATCTCTTTATCGACAGCGCTGACAAAATCTGCACCATACATTCCAGCTGCGTTTTTTGCTCTTCCATAGGCATTCAAGGCTAATTTTGATTCTCCGTTTCGCTTAAAAATATCAGCCATATGTTTCCAGCCATAAGCAAAACCAGGATCTAATATAACCGCCCTGCTTAAAGATGCAATGGCACCATCATAATTCCCCAATGCATCCTGCCCTTCTGCCAGGGAATCCAGTGCACTCGGATTCAGACTATCATTATCATAGAATACTCTGAATGCTTTCAACGCCTTTTCTTTCTCCTGAAGGCCCAGATAGGCATATCCAATATGATTGTATGCCGGAAAGTATGCAGGCTCCCTGCTTATTAAATCTGTCAGGGTTTTGAGACCTTCTTCCGGCCGACCTGAATCATTTTGAGTAAAACCCAGAATATGCATTCCATATTTGCTGTTGGGATATTTTTTCAGGAACTCTTTCAACTTTAATTCACAATTTGATAAGTCGCCTTCAGCGAAACTACATAGGGCCATGGTAAATAAATGTTCGGGATCTGTATCTACAGAAAATGACCTGGCCTTTTGAATGTTTTTGGATGGGTCTCTGTATAAAAGCATGTCGATCATTGCGGCATAGCCAAAGGACAGCGCATGATCTTGTTTTTCTTTTATAAGAAGATCAAATAATGTGGATGCTTTCTCAAAATAGGTGCTGTGGAATACGAGTCTTGCATTATTAAGCTCCCTTTCAAAATTATTTTGAACCTGTCCGTCAGATGATTGAGCGAAGACGTTAAGGGAAAACAACAGAAGAATTAAAATACTGCTTAAAACTCTTTTGTGATGCATTGAAATCATATAATACATTTAATTATCGCCAATGGCTTTAGCTATGATTTGGCATTACTACTACCTGCCGGCCGGTCCGTTTGCTAAAAACATTCACGGAATGTTTTTATAACCCTCCGTCCTGTTTCGATAATGGAAGAAGTTGATCATGTAAAGTAGTGGCTGGGTTTTTAGAAATTCATTTTAATAAAAATTAATGTGTTTGCTGTATCACTTTTTAGGTTTCGCAAAACTCTCTTTCGCTTTCTTTGTTGCCAGTTCGCAGAAATTAAAGCCGCTAATCCCAATGTGAATACAACCGAAAACAAGTACCAAAACCCCCGTTTAATTTGAACCCTGGGGTAGTCTATATGCAATTCAGCGATTCGATCTTTTATTCCAACGGGCAGGGTACTCCCGGCTACCTGGTCCAGAAATCTGTGGAACTCAATAATCAGTTGGTTTAATTCTTCATCTGTAACCTTTCCATCTTCCAGGAATCTCTCACACTCAATGTTTACAAAGTCCAGATATTTTATGCAAGTTTCTATGTTCATTTTTTATTGCTGCAATCAGTCGGGTATATGTGGCATGGCAGGCTTTATTTAGTTATAATTACTATGGTATTTATTTCTCTATTTTTTATTCCGGTTTTTGATCTGCAATGCGATCAGGATCCCAATGGCCAACAGTACCATTTCCCCAATCTTATTTAAAGTATTTTCCTGATTTATTTTCAGTCGATTATTATTGTCCAATTCGTCTAAAAAAAATGATCACAGATGGTCTTTCAAAATATTTTGTAAAGCTTCGTTTTTTCTTTCAAATTTCTAAGTGTATATAATGAGTTTACTGTTTGCATTCGAAGGTTTATTAGAATGCCTTTAAAATCTGTATCCTTAAAATGTGGCGCTAAAATGTCATATTCAAAAGAAACTCTTATCTCTTTATTGTCATATCTGCCTGGCACAAATATATCCTCAATTTGAGTTGCATTTATTTCCTGGAAATAAATTCGGACCCGGTTTTTAATATAGTTTTCAAGGCGCTTGGCATCATCTATGGCAGCATTTTCGTGGGTTATATAATCGTTGACCTCTTTTCTGATTTGAAGGTCTTTAATATATTCCAGTTCTGTCAATTGATTCTTGCCTGCAACCAGTTGAAGCTCGGGTGCCATGTTAACTCCGGCGAGAATTTTTGAGCTGTCCGGGGTTTTACCGTTTTGGGAAACCTCATAAAAGTCATAGTGTAAATCCTGCTTCAGAATTAGTTCGCTTATCATCTGATCACTTTTTAGATCAGTAATCAAATTTTGATACCGTTGTTTCTCAATCTCTAATCCTTTTTGCGCTTCATTCCAATTATTGATCTGCAGGGCAATCAAAATACCAATGACCACCAAAACTATCTCCCCAATAGCATAAAACAGGTATCCAGGCAACTTGTTTTGGGTTAAGACTTGTTGGCGGATTTTGCGGAAGAAAGCAATCATAAAGAACGCAGCGGTTGGTTGTTCTTCCTAAGGTAAGAAATTATTACGTATCGAAGAACACACCTTTGTGCCCCACTAAACAGCTTATAACGAAAAATATATGATATTGATTGAATCACTTTCTAAATGAATTCCTGTGTGGAGTGAGCTATGATTTCATTTTTATGGCCAGAAGCACTTTCTCATTCATTTAAAACTTTATCCAAAATCCACTTTAATCATAAAATTAAATGACCCCTTTCGGGGGTAATTAGGCTAAGTCAATGAAATCCCTTTATAAACACCAAAGATTGGTTATCTTGGTTTTTATAAAGGTTTGTTGCTAATTAAAATTATATTAGTTTAGAGGTCAAGCCAACCCGTTATGAAAAATCTATTTGTCTGTTTTATGTTTATTTCGGTCACTCTTCAGGCGCAAACTGCCTACTCTGTATTCAGGACCACAATTTCGTGTCCACTTGATAAAAAAGAGTTGGCCGTCAGTGCACATAAAAAGATAGAAAGCGTGCTGACTGGCATGACAAAAGAAGGGAGTATCCTCAATTTTAATTTGAATATCAGAGAAGAAAAGGATACGGTAAAACTCGACTATGCCATGCCTTCTGAGAATGAAGAGAGTTTTGAAAAACTAATTAGTGAGTGGAAAGTACGCGCTACTAACAGTGACCCACAACTGTTTGAAGTTTTCTGGCAAACTTGCCCTACCCGAAAGGACACCATGGTAAGTAAACATAAAATGATTTATCCGCTTATTAGGGCTTCATATACAGGGGTTGTAGTGGTGGAGGGTATCGATGAGAAACCTGATCCCGAACTGGATTATAAAATTGTAGTTGACTTTACTGCCTTTCCTGAATTGGAAAAAAATAAAGGAAAAGTAGACTCCGTTAAAACGAACTGGGGGCTATCAGAAATCGGACGCATTTATAACCTTCATTTGGCAGCAGGTATTCCCAAAAATAAAATTCAAATCGTTGCTGCCGTACACGCCAATGCGATGGAATCGTTCTTCACTAATGAAGCCTACCTCGAAAAATACAAGACGGAAAATCCAAACCTCTCAATTATAGAAGAGCTAAGCAATGCCGGAGTAAAGTTTTTAGTTTGTGGACAAAGCCTTACATGGTGGGGTTACCAAAAAGACATGCTTATACCTCAAGCCAAACTAACGCTAACAGCCCAAACAACGCTCACCTCACACCAAATGAAAGGTTTTGCTTTGAAAGGCATGCGCAACGATTGAAGCTTAAATTAAAACTCCGGTTATCGGGAACCGTTAAAATGGAGTGGAATTACGGAACCACAGAAACGATATTGAGACTCCTCATACATTAAAAATTACAATTCCAGGATTGATCTTTGGATTACTAATAGCACAAATACCTACTCTATTTTTCTTTAAGCTCAGAAAAAGACTAAAACTTCCGGCAAAATAAACTGCTCACAACAATTTATCCTATGAAAGGCCCTGGTCCGGTACTCTGAAGTTGGACAATATTTTCTTTTTTACTTAAACCTCCTTCTTTTCTTTTATATAACATGCTCCGTATCCTATGTGTGATACACCTATGGAAAGATTTTCCGGAAAAGGGTGAGCAAAGAAATTACCCCGGATAATTAATAAAGCACTTTCGGACACTAAAGCATATTATTCGTCCTATATGATATTCCCCCCGGGTATTAACAAAGCATACTTTTATTTTTTCTGCCATTGTCAGGATCTTCTTTTACTAACCTTTAAAACCCATTAGTTATGAAAATATTTTTCTCGGCAATTGTCTTTTGCTTCTTTGTGCAATTATAATATATACAAGGCCATAGACCTGTTTGTTGAAGGTAATTCAGCCCTGGAGATTGGTTCCTGGACCGAATTTATTGCCGGGGGCACTGAAGCTGAGAATGGATATTATATGTCGTATTTCGAAAAAAACGACGGCAAATACGAATGCGTACGAGACATGAGTGTTACAACCATGCCGGTAAAGGAAGCTATGTAAACGACTAAAGAACGCTATAACTAAGGCTAAAACCATTGGAGCCCGCAACTCGCAGGCTCCTTTTTTTGTCTTAAGTTTTATTTACGTGTGCAATACAGCCTTTTATCGCGCTCCGGAATGAGCCTGTAAGCTTTTGTTTGTGTCTATGCCTTCTTTGTCAGGGACAGATTGATTACAATGGCCATAAGCAGCCAGATAATAAATGTTTCCCCATGCGTCATTTCGTAGGTGGCACCCGCCATTTTGGCTGCCATCAATACAATATAAACGATAATAGGGGATAAAAACAGGCTAATTGCAAGATGGAGAATTGATTTTTTGTAATCCATAATTCATTGATTTAGTTGGTTAATAAAAGCGATATGTTATATGTTGGCAATTGAATGATTTCATATTTGGATCTAACTGCAAGACTAAAGAAGTATGTTGCCCCAAGATACATATTTTAAGTTTAATGGGTTCTTTGTCTAATGACCATCTTTATCCCCGTAACCACCATTACAATCTCCCCAATAACATATTTAAATTATTTTTGCTGTTTTACTTTCGGTCAATAATTGTTGTCGAAATAGCCTGTAAAAATTAAACCTGGTTTAGTGATTAACCTTTCATTATTTTTCACCGGATAATATTTTTAATTCTTCTTCAATCTGGTTCACAATGACGTTTGATTTGATACTTAAGTCTTTTAAGCTGTTAATATTCCAATTCCTGTTTGAAATAATTTCTGAGTTAATGCTTTTAAATTTATCGTCGTTAATAAGGGCATTGTAGTTAAAAGGTTTGGCCACTTCAATATCTCCCGAAATACTATCATGCAAAAAATACCTCCTAAAGTGCTCCACATGATACGGATAAGAAATATTTTGCTGTAAGTTATTTGCCCAAATTTGATTTTCTTCTTTAATGATTAAATAATCAACTTCAAATAAGATGCTCAGGTTTTTACGCAGACTATCATTTGTTATTAAATCAATTCCTTTTGATTTTAAGAAGGTGTAACCTCCTGAAATAGGATTTGAAGAAACCGTCCAAAAATATTCACCAAATGGCTTTAATAGTGCCTTGTCGAAAGGCCTGTTATTATCCAGGTAATCCAAGATCAATAAATTATGTTCGAGATACGCATGTTCTGATTCAATGGCTCTTTCAAATGATTTTATGCTGCTTTTAATATTGGCCTTAATTTCTTTGAGCAATTCAATTTCAACAAGTCTTGATTTTTGTTCACTATTTATATTATTTAAATATAATGCCAGTAAAATTCCAATAACAATCAGAACAACTTCACCAATCCCATAAATCAGATATTTACTGAATTTATTTTCTGTCAGTAACAGCCGTCGGATATTTCTAAAGAAATTTAACATAGAAAGGATGTAGTTGGTTGTACATCCCAAGGTAGTAAATTATTATAATAGGCTATAAATCAACCTGGTCATATTTAATTATCAGACTGCCACATTGTGCAGGGAAATAGTTGTTTGGGCAGTTAGTGTATGCTACTATTTGTTTGATTATTCCCCTCTTTATTATTTTTTAGCACCTTGGCTTCATGGATGATATAGTTCTTGATATTATTGATCTGCGTTTCGTCTAACCGATCCCCAAAATTGGGCATGCCTTTACTAAAATATGCCCCTTCTCCCACTATTTGGGAAAATATCCTAAATACCGATTTGTCGGAATACGCAATGTCAGGATAGGCACCTCCTCCATTTCCGGGTGTGCCATGACATCTGCTGCAATACTGTTCAAAAACCAGTTTTCCCTGTTTTATATGGCCAACATCAACAGAAACTTCCAGATCAATGAATTCCTTTTTTATAGTTGGATATTCAGGAACACCTTCATTTTTACCTAATGCAAACGTATATATAGTGCCGGGATATAGTTGATCAGTAAATCGTACTGACTTGCCAAGAACTCCGCCCCAGCCCGATATTATGGTAATGTATTGTATGCCGTCCACCTGATAGGAGATAGGTGAAGCGACAACCCCTGATCCCACATTGAAGCGCCATTTCTCTGTTCCATCTGCTGCGTCATAGGCCACCAGGAAACCCTCTGCATTTCCCTGGAATACCAGATCTTCCAGGCTTAGTACACCTGCATTCCAGGTTGATTTATGGGGTACCCTCCATACTTCTTTTTTCTTAATCGGATCCCATGCAATCAACATCCCTTTTTCTTCAGGAGCCAGGGAATCCATGCGTGTAATGGCATTTTTAGTCCAGCCAATGGCAAGATTGAGGGTACGGATATCTTTGTTGTATTCCCAATTTAAAGGTTGCCCATAAATCATAGACAGATCCCTGGCTGGTATGTAAACCAATTTTGTGACCGGATTGAATGCCATTGGTTGCCAGTTATGCCCACCTGCCGGGCCAGGAAATATTTGGGCATTAACTTCCTTATATCTGCTATAATCGGTTTCTACAGGGCGCCCGGTTTTCAAATCAACACTGCTTGCCCAATTGGTATAGACATAAGGGTCTGCAGAAATTAAAGTTCCATTGGCGCGATCCAGTACGTAGAAGAAACCATTTTTAGGAGCCTGCATCAAGACCTTCCTGGATTGATTATTGATCTCATATTCTGCAAGGATGATCTGCTGTGTAGCGGTATAATCCCAGTTGTCTCCGGGGGTAGTCTGATAATACCACTCCATATTTCCATTTTCAGAATTAAGGGCAACTATTGAAGAAAGATAAAGGTTGTCACCACCCTGTGGACTTCTTAATGCCTGATTCCATAAGGTCCCATTCCCAACGCCCACATAGATTAATTTAAGTTCCGGGTCATAGGCAAAAGCATCCCAGGCAGTCCCTCCACCACCGGATTCCCACCACTTTCCGGTCCATGTTTCTGCCGCTTTTTCCATTGCTTCATTTTCGAAGCCATTTACCGGGTTTCCGGGGACGGTGTAAAACCTCCAGGATTGAGCGCCCGTCAAGGCATCATAAGCCGTGACATAACCCCTGACACCAAACTCTGCTCCTCCATTACCAATGATTACTTTTCCATCAAATACCCTTGGCGCACCGGTAATCGTATAACTCTCACTTTGATCCACGGTTAAAACTTCCCAGGCCTTATCACCGGTGGCTGCATTAATTGCAACTAACCTGCCGTCTAATGTTCCTACGTAAACAAGGCCTTCATACAATGCCACTCCGCGATTAACTACGTCACAACAGGCTATTTCTCCATATTCACGGGGCACTTTGGGATCATATGTCCAGATAAGCTCACCTTTCCTGACATCAACAGCATATACAATACTCCACGGCCCGCTTACATACATTATCCCATCCACCACCAAAGGTGTTGCTTCAAATCCTTTTGTAGTGCCAAGATTTAATGTCCAGGCCAGTCCCAAACTGTCTATGTTTAATTTCGTAATCTGAGTTAATGTACTAAACCTGTCCTCACTATAATTTCTGCCATAAGAGAGCCAATCCTGAGGGGTCTTGTCTGCATTTATTAACCGGTCATTGTTTACAGCCTGTGTAACCTCCTTTATATGATCAACGGATCCCTTATCAAAACTTTGATTGCAACCAACCATAAATGTAAAGCCGAAGCTAAACACCAGGATTATTTGAAATCTATTTCTAATAACAAACCTCATGTACTTTAAGGGCTTAATGTCATCTGATAGTTTTTTGCGCATTCGCTTAAAAAAATTAGTCATGGTCTATAGTGCATTTTGTCTCCAACAGTTTCGTCAAAACATCAATTTCATTTTTAATGAAATTATATAGTTCAATTTGCCTGGCATTGGAGGATATATAATAAAGTGCTTCATTATAAAGTCTTTTCTTCATGTCTTCAGTGATAATACCTTCATTATCTATTGGGATAGCCGCGTAAACGTCTTGTTCCATGCCCTTTAAAAACCGATCTCTACTCATATATGCTTCGACCCAGCCATTGGCAAAATTATCCTGATGTGAAAAATTGATAGCCACTGCATTCTCTCCGTTCACTTTAATAATGCTAATAAAACCGTCAACTTTATTAAAATAATTATTTAAAGCCTTAATAACACTTTTATCCCTTATAATATTCAGATTCGCTCCTGATTTCAGGTCTTCAAAGGCAGAATTATTGGGTTTAAAATCAGAATATATAGCTCTTATAGAAAGGCTTATTTGTGTTCCTATTTCTTCTTTTTTGGTCTTTTCTTTTTGAAGTAACCGAACTGCCCGGTTTGAAGCTTTTAATCTTGACTCAGACTGGGCTATTAAATTAGTCACCTGCTCCCTGTCCTGAATAACATCTTCCAACAACCGGCAGTAATATTCTTTTTCTAATTTATTTTGTTTTTGCTGCTCATTCCAATTATTGATCTGCA
>JAHEBI010000365.1 GCA_024642325.1 Eudoraea sp.
TGTGCCTTGACGCCTCTGGGCAATTTACAGACGCCTTCTTTTTTCTCAACGGTGATTCCCGGGTAGTTTCCCACTTTTTGATTCAGGCCCGTTAATTGATTAAAAACGGAAGTCTTTCCTGTATTGGGATTGCCTATAAGTGCTACATTAATATTTTTACTCATAATGTGGCGTTATCTTCAATGAGATCCAACTCTATTTGTAGAGCAACGGATCTTCTTATGGCAATATGAGAGCCGTTAACATTAATGTATAAGGGATCCTTAAATGGAGCTATTTGTATCAATTCTACTTCATTTCCGGGAAGGCACCCTAATTCCAGCAATTTAATTGGCAGCATTCCCTTGGTAAATTCTTTGATAATTCCCCTTTCACCTCGCTTCAAATGTGCAACGGTTGTAGTCAATTTTTATTTAGATTGATTTTAATTAAGGACAAAAATAATAGAAAAAGATGAGGTAAGTAGGCAAATTGCAAAAAAAGAAAAAGAGGTCATTACCTGTAGAAAGAAGATTGGTTTTAAGGCGAAAAAGCACTTAATTAAGGTAAGATAATTTTAAAACCTCCAGATCCTTCAGTAATTTATCCATTTCATCTTTACTGGTGCCGTCATAGGTTCCCCTTATTCTGCGTTCCTTATCGACCAAAATAAAGTTTTCAGTATGTATCATATCAAAGGGTCCGCCGTCGCCATCAGTTTTTACTGCCAGATAGGATTTTCTGGCGAGTTCATAAATATGTTTTTTATCTCCGGTAACTAAATTCCACTTTTGGTCTATAACTCCTTTCTCCAGGGCATATTTCTTAAGTTGCGCTACAGAATCTATATCGGGGGTGACGGAATGGGAAAGAAGCAGTACCTCATCATCGTTTGCGATATGTGATTGCAGGTAAACCATATTATCAGTCATAACAGGACATATGGTCGGGCAGGTAGTGAAGAAAAAGTCGGCTACATAAATTTTGTCTTTGTAAAAATCCTGGGTAATGTTCTCCCCATTCTGGTTGGTTAATGAAAAGTTGGAAATGGTATGGTATTTTTTTACATGTACGAGGGTACTGTCTACCAATTCTGAATTAAAATCAGCCGGTTGATATACCGGGAGTACTTTTTTGGGTTGCAGTGCATTGTAAAATAAATAAATGATAATTGCAGAAAGCAGCAGAAGTACGATCCCGAAAAATTTGTATTTACTGAAGAAAGAAAGCATTTACTGTTTTGGGCAAAGGTACTGCAGCAAAGGATAGCATTCAAAAACTTTGATAACGGTTTGCTGCTAAAACTTTCTTAAATAATTGCCCATCGCTATAGTTTCTTTTCATAAGACCTCGTAAAAGTGTACTTTTGTGCGCTTTACTTATAAAATCTATTAATGGCTCCCATATTTATTAAGACTATTCAATTTTTTCTAAGTCTTTCCCTTTTAATCGTCCTTCATGAATTAGGACATTTTATACCCGCCAAAATATTTAAGACACGGGTAGAAAAATTTTATCTCTTTTTTGATATTAAATTTTCCCTTTTTAAAAAGAAAATAGGGGAAACCGTATATGGCATCGGATGGCTTCCACTTGGGGGGTATGTTAAAATTGCGGGCATGATTGATGAGAGCATGGACACAGCTCAAATGGCAGAAGAACCCAAGCCCTGGGAGTTTAGATCCAAACCGGCATGGCAACGACTCATTATTATGCTGGGAGGCGTTACCGTAAACTTTATTCTTGCGGTCATTATCTATATTGGCATGGCTTATTCTTACGGAGACCAGTACATCCCCATGAATAGTTTAAAGGATGGTGTCTGGGTTACCGAAAAAAATATTGGTGACGAATTAGGGGTGCAAACCGGGGATCAAATTGTAGCCATAGATGGGGAAGAGGTTGAAAATTTTGATAGTTTGCTGGGTGAGATTATAAACGGGAATACGATTACGATTAAGCGAGATGGCAACACAATTGAAAAGGAGATACCGGTAGATTTTATAGCCACACTGCTGGAGGATGAGGATAAAATACGATTTATAAGCCCCAGGCTTCCTTTTATTGTGGGGGGTATATCCGATGATTCTGCAAATAAGGATTCCGGGTTGCAGGTAAAGGATCAGATAATTGGGATAGGGGATCAAAGGATCACTTATTTTGATGAAGCCAAGCAGGCCATAGAACGGTTTACCAATCAAAAGGTAAACCTTACGGTCAGCCGTGATGGGAGGGAAGAACAGATCCCTGTGGTCATTAGTGATTCTGCAACTATTGGAATTTCTATGGGCGCCTTGAGTTTTGACCAGATGGAGAAGTTGGGTTATCTTAGGTTAGAGACCAGAAATTATACATTTACCGAGTCTATTCCCGCCGGAATTGATAAGGGGGTGACCACACTTGTAAGTTACGTAAAACAACTAAAGAAAATATTTAACCCGGAAACCGGAGCCTATAAGGGCGTTGGAGGTTTTGCTGCTATTGGCGGTATGTTTCCGGATACCTGGAACTGGCCTGCATTTTGGTCCACTACGGCCTTGATATCCATTATTCTGGCCTTTATGAATATTTTACCAATACCCGCTTTAGACGGGGGTCATGTTACTTTTTTATTGTATGAAATGGTGACCGGCAGGAAGCCCAGCGACAAGTTTTTGGAGTATGCACAGATGATTGGATTCTTTCTTTTAATTGCATTATTATTATTTGCCAACGGAAATGATATTTATAAATGGCTTTCTAAGTAGAAAACCGTTTTTTTTTGTTGGGGTATTTGAAAGAAACTATTATATTTGCGTCCCGAAAAAGGGGAATATTCCTCCTTAGCTCAGTTGGTTAGAGCATCTGACTGTTAATCAGAGGGTCCTTGGTTCGAGCCCAAGAGGAGGAGCGCCGAAGTAGAGCGGAGCTCACTTCATCGCCATACCAAAGCCATTCACGAAAGTGAGTGGCTTTTTTTGTGAGAAAATTTTAGGCGAGAAGTTTATCCCGCCACCGGCGGGAAGCCCAAGAGGAGGAGCATTCATTATCAAAGGGTTACAGAAATGTAGCCCTTTTTTTGGTTTTAATATTTACAAGCAAGGTATTTTTTGATGAGATTTGAAAGTTTATTGGTTTCGTAATCCAGGCTTATTAATTCAAAGAAAAGCATTAATACTGAAGAATTATCCACATTTGGACGAACCACAATCCTTGCAGGTTAGACATCCTTCCTGGTAAATCAGATTAGTGGATCTGCAATTACCGCATTCTTGTCCTTTTGCCTCTGTGCCATCGGTAACAAATCTTTTTAACGCCCGGGCTACCCCATTTTTCCAGGTATTTAGTGACTCGCCTTCCAAGTGAAGACTGTTGATTAGGTCAACAACTTTTACAATGGGCATACCATGTCGCAGAGTGCTGGAAATAA